>LVAZ01000212.1 GCA_001603055.1 Victivallales bacterium Lenti_02 | reverse complement strand
GCCGGCCAGGTTGATGAACATGTCGGCCAGCGTGCAGTCCACGTAGTTGATGCGGAGGAGGACATAGGTGGCGGCGCCCGGCGGCATATCGTCGTGCAGCCCGTCCCCGTCCACGTCGGACAGCCCGCCCGCGCCGTCCGGGTCCGCCTGGAAGTCCACGCCCTGGAAGGTCCAGTAGAACTCCTGGGGGTCGGGAGTCGTCCCCAGTGCCAGGATGTCCAGCCCGTTGCCCTCGGCGGCGGCGGGGTCGGCGGCCTGGGCGGCGGTGACCAGCTCCGCGCTCTGCACGGCGAAGGCGGGGCCGAAGGTCGCGGTGAGCCCGGCATTCCAGACCGGGGCGGTGCCGTTGTTGGCCAGCCGCAGCACCCACAGCTCGCTGTTCTCGTAGAGGGTGCGGGAGAAGGGGATGGGATTGCTGGCGAGCTGCGGGCTGTAGATGGTGGGGCTCACCGTCTGCAAGGCGATCCCAACCTGGCGCGGGTCCGTACCGAGCGGGTCGGCCTCGTAGTTGCAGAACCGGTTGTAGTCGATCTTCACCGTGTACTGGGGGTTCGGCTCGCAGGGGGCGGTGAGCAGGTCCAGGCTGATCTGGCCGGTCGCCTGCAGCACGCGGTACCCTTCCGCGCGGAAATCCCAGACCAGGGTGTCGTCCACCACCGCGGGCTCGAAGGCGGCGACGGGATTGCCCGCCGCATCGAGGAAGCCGCTGAAGACCGCCGTGTTCCGCCGGTAGGAGTAGTCGAGCACAAAGGGCGCCGCCGCGTTCTCGGGATCAAGATCGACGACGACGACGAGGTCGTAGGCGAAGTGCGCCCCGTTCTGACGGCTGACGGTGAAGCTGTGGGTCGCCACATCGCCGCGCAGCACATAGCCGGGCGAGTTGAAGGTGTAGCCGAGGGTCTGTTGCCCCACTTCGACCCAGACGCCATGCTCGTAGCCGAATTCGGGGCCGCAGAGGGATTCGGCCGTGGACCAGCGGATTTCGGAAAACTCGGCGAGCTGGCCGAAGGTGGTCGGCGGGTCGAACTCCCAGACGATCTCGAGGGTGTGCCCGTCGTCCGGATTCAGGGCGGTGAGGGTGTCGAGCTTGCCCAGAAACAGCCAGATTTCGCCGTTGCCGAAGGTGGTCACATCCGCGTCGGTGAAGTCCCCCGACCCGTTGGGACCGTAGTCGACGGCGTTGTAGATCACGGAGCGCAGGGCGTGGAAGGTCTGCCCCTGGCTGGGGCGTTCGATGAGCACCATCTCGGTGAGAGGATTGCCGTCCGGATCCACGGCGAGACCGGGAACCATGCCGCTCCAGGAGGCGGGCGCGGCGCCGCCGAAATCCACCGTCACGGTGTACTCGTAGGGACGGCAGGCCTCGCCCTGGCTGCCGGCCAGGGTGTCGATGTAGTCCACCGTCTTGTTCATGAAGTCGATGGGGGTATCCACATAGTCCTTCTGCTGGTTGATGAAGCCCCGGAAATTGGTGTCGCCGCCGAGGCTGTAGGTGCAGCCCAGGCAGTCGGTGAGGGTGACGGTCTCGACGTTGAAGGTGTTGGTGTACTCGCGCCCGGCCTCGCAGGGCGCCTCCGCCCGGGTCAGCACCCGGAACTCGAGGTTGGCGGTGAAGGCGGCGTTCGCCTGGTCGAAGGTGAGGTTGCTCCAGGTGAGGGTCTTGGCCAGCGCATCGTTCACCGGCGCGACGTAGAGCCCGGTGCCGGACGAGCCGAGGAAGACCAGGGCCTCGTCGTAGGTATAGGTGAGGGTGATCGGCATCTCGCCCGGGAGCTGGGGCCACGGATTGCCGGCGACGGCGGAGTAGGTGGCGCTCACGCTGTAGGTCCGGCTGGCGTCGCCGATGAAGATTTTGTCGGTGCCGCCGTGCCCGGTGGAAAGCTGGAGCCGCACCGGATTGGTGCGGCTGAGCGTGGCGCTGCCGGGCAGCGGCGAGTAGGGCGAACCGCAGAGGTCGGTGTACGAGGGGGTGATGCTCAGGGTCCGGGAGAGGCCCTGGCTCGAACAGAAGGCGCCCGCCCCGGAAATGGACTCGATGTCGAAGGTCAGGGTGATCTTCTTGCCGCTGTCGAGGATCGGGAAGTTCTCCAGCTCGCCGGTGGCGGCGTCGAAGGTGACCGCGCTGGCGCCGGAGAGAACCTGGGGACTGCTGTCGTCCAGATTCGAGACCACCGTGTGCAACCCCGTCCCCGTCCCCTGGCTGGCCGGAAACACAAAGTCGATGCCGGTCGGGAAGTTGCCGATGGTGAATTCGAGATTGCTGACCGGCCCGGCCCCGACCGGATTCTCGATCGTGAAGGTGGCGTCGCTGGCGCCGGTGCAGTAGTCGATGCCCACCAGACCGGTGAACGCATAGGTGAAGTCGGGCGTGGCGGGAACCGTCGAGACGAAGCCGGACTGGGTGTCGATGGGGTCGGTCGTGGCGCTGTCGATGCAGGCCTCGCCGTCGAAGCCCGTGGCGACGTCGAAGTAGAGGCCGATGGGCTCGCAGTCCTGGAGCTGGGCGCGGATGTTGGTGATGGTGAAACTGCCGCCGGGGGGCAGGTCGTCCCATTCGCCGTCGCCGTCCAGGTCGGCGAGGTCCCCGGCTCCGGGATCGCTGGCAAAATCGGCGCCCAGCCGCCAGGTGTGGACGGCCACCGGGTCGCCGTCGGTGCTGACGCCCGGCGCGTTCGGCAGGGTGCCCCCCTGGGAGATGGTGCCGACCGTGGCGCTGCCGTTGAGATAGACCAGCGAGGCGTCCAGGCCGAACCGCACCGCGAGGTTGTTGGCGTTGCCCAGGCCGACGTTGGTCACCGTCGCCGTCCAGACGACTTCGGCCCCGCCTGTGAGCTGGACCGTCTGCGCCGAGGGCGTGAGCGACAGAATCAGCGAGGGCGGGGACACGGTGAGGGTGTAGAGCCCCAGGAAGGTGAAGGCCCCGCTGGTGGAAAGAACCGCGTCCACATCCGCCCGGAACTGGGTGGTGACCGACTCGCAGCCCACCTTGAGATCGAAGACGATGGTCATCTCCTCGCCGTTGGCCAGAACGGGGTCGGGGTCGAACAGCGCGTCGATGTCCCAGGTCAGCACATTCCCCGCCACCGCCGGATTGGCGGCGACCCCGTTCAGCACCACGGGGCCGGGAAGCGTGATCTCGACGCTGCCGGGGACGTAGCTGAACTCGGGATTCACCAAATCCAGCTCCGCGACCAGATCGGCCGCGCTCTGCGCCCCGCCCGCGAGGTTTTGGTAGGTCAGCGTCACCGTGACGTACTCGCCCCAGGCGGCCTCGTTCCCCGCCGCGTCGGTGGTGATGGCGACCGACGCATGCAGGCGAACCCCGCCCAGGCCGGCAGCCAGAAGCACCACGGCAAGCAGCAGATGCCGGAACGGGGCGGGGGGAATGGACTTCTTCATGCTTCTCTCCAGACGGGGAAACGGGTCTAGGGGGTGGTTTGCGCCAGGGGGGAGGCCACGTTGCCGGACAGGCGGATGCGCAGCGGCGGGCCGGGGCGGTCGGTGGTCACGGTGACAAAGCCGCGCAGCCGCTGGCCGGGAGTCCCGGCGCGGAAGCGATAGGCCAGACGCCAGACGCTCCGCGCCTCGTTCGCGGGTTCGGCCGCGACGGTCATGCCCGTCAGGGGACACTGCACGGAATCCACCGCGAAGGGTTCCCCGTCCAGGCAGGCCAGCCGCAGCGCGCCCTCGGCCACCTGGCCGGGAGGCACATTGCGCAGATAGATCGCGTCGGGTTCGGCGGTCACGGCGACGGCCGGCGGTTCCGCCGGGGCCAACGGCGCGGCGGGAGGCACGGCAACCGCCTCCGCCGCTGCGGGCCGAGCGGGCGCGACTGGCTCGGCGGGCTCGGTCGGAGCGGCGGGAACGGGCGAAAGCAGCGTGCCTTCGAGCGAGCAGCGCAGCAGCGGAACCTGCGGATGCTCCACGCTCACAAACACATGCTTGCGCTGCATCCCCACCCGGTTGCCGGTCTTGAACACCACTTCGAGCCGACCCTCGCCGCCGGGCGGAATGGTCTCCGGCTCGACCCCCGCCGTCGTGCAGCCGCAGGTCGAGCGCACCCGCGTCACCCGCAGCTCCGTGGCGCCGGGATTGGCCAGCACGAACACATGCCGGATTTCGGCGGGCGATACCGTGTCCGCGAACCGGAACACTGGCTCGACGATGTGCGGCAGTTCCGGTTCCCTCGCCAGCGCCGAAACCAGCGCCAGGCCGATGCCAAGAAGCCACAGCCGGAACGGGGAACGGGGGCAATAACCAGGCAGAGACACAAATCCCGCACACTCGACAGAAATGTGCCTGCCATAGCCTGCCATACGGGATATCTCCGGATTATCTGCCTGGTTGCCATCCCAAAACCATTATATTGAGACACCAACTCCCTGCAACCCGGCCGTCTCGGCCTGCGCCAAGACCCGTCGGCTTTGCGTCCCCGCCTCGCGGCGGGTTTGCCCTAGTCAATTGGCTACAAAATGGCATATATTTCATGGGTTTCAATGGCCCGCGCGACTTTTTCTGCGCGGCATGGCAACCTTGTCGGCAGCGGCTTTCCAGGTGCAAATATGTCGGCAAGGTTTGGGATTGGCCAGAATAGAAGACGTGCCAAACGGTTGAGCAAGCCGACAGGCAAACGTGGCAGCCTCCGTCATCAGAGCTGCCGGACCACTATACTCAACAGCGACGGGAAGGCCGGCGGAGAGGCGACCGTTCGGAGTTCGTCCCCGCCGGCGCTGCCCGGGAAGAGGGTGGACGGAAGACGATCGTTCGGGTCGCCGGGATTGGGCTGGCGTCCCTGTCCCTGGCGGCCTGGTTCGAGGGCCATCTATTGCCGGTCGGACCGGCGGTCGTGGAAGAGCCGCTCGTAGGGGATGCCGATTTTCTCGATTTTGTAGCGGACCATGCGGGCGGTGATGCCGAGTTCGCGGGCGGCGGCGCTGACATTGCCGCGGGTGCGCTTGAGGGCGTCGGTGATCATGTCCCGTTCGAGCTGGTCGACGGCGGAGCGGAGATTGCCGGCCGTCTTCGCGCCGCCCGATCCGGGCATCTGCAGGGTGGGGGGCAGGTCGCGCCCGTGGATCACGCCGTTCTGGCACATGACGAGGGCGTGCTCGATGCAGTTTTCGAGTTCGCGCACGTTGCCCGGCCAATGGTAGGCCATGAGCATCTGGATGGCCGGGGTGCTGATCCGGTTCACCGGGCGGTTCATCAGGGTCGCGTATTTGCGGACGAAATGGTTGGCCAGGAGGAGAATGTCGCTGCGCCGGGTGCGCAGGGGGGGGAGGTTGACCGCGAAGACGTTGATGCGGTAGTAGAGGTCCTGGCGGAAGGTGCCGGTTTCCACCATGGCCTCGAGGTTGCGGTTGGTGGCGGCGATGATCCGCACGTCCACCCGGGTCGGGCGGCTGCTGCCCACCCGCTCGAATTCCCGTTCCTGGATGACCCGGAGCAGCTTGAGCTGCACGGCGGGGGAGAAGTCGCCCAGTTCGTCGAGGAACAGGGTGCCGCCGTTGGCCTCCTCGATGCGCCCCCGGCGGGCCTCCCGGGCGCCGGTGAAGGCCCCGGCCTCGTGGCCGAAGAGTTCGCTTTCGAGGAGATTGGCGGAGAGGACGGCGCAGTTGACCTTGACGAAGGGGCCCTCGGCGCGGGGGCTGGAGTAGTGGATGGCGCTGGCGACCAGTTCCTTGCCGGTGCCGCTCTCGCCGCGGATGAGGACCGTGGTGTTCTGCGGCGCCACCAGGTGGATGCGGCAGAACACCTCGCGCATCCCGTGGGAGTCGCCGATGATGTTGGCGGGGCGGAAGCGGTCCTGGAGGGTGTGGCGGAGGCGGAGGTTCTCCTCTTCGAGCACCTGTTTCTCCATGCGGGCGATGCGCCGCTGGCTGATGTCGTGGGCGATGATTCCGCCGACGATGCAGAGCACCGTGCGGGCCTCCTCCAGCTCCACCGTCCCCGGGGGGACATCCACCGAGAGGGTGCCCACGGTCTCGTTGCCCAGGATGATGGGGATGCAGACGAAGCCGAGCCCGGCCAGCTTGCCGGGCGAGCGGCCGTGGATGCGGCCCTTGAAATGGGGTTCCTCGGAAACATCGGGGACCACCACCGGGCAGCCGTTCTTGAGCACCCGTCCGGTGATGCCCTCGCCCCACCGGTAGGTGGTGTCCGCGCGGGCGCCGTCGGTCGAGCGGAGCGCCTCGATCACCAGCTCCTTCCCGTCCGGCGTGGTCAGCATGAGGATGCCGTGGGCCAGGCCGAGTCTGCGTTCGAGGGCATCGAGTATGTCCCGGAACATTTCCGGCTGGTCGCGCCGGGTGGCGATGAGCTTCGAGATGTGGAAGAGCGCCTCGATCTGGCGGACGTGGTGCCGCGGGCAGGACGGTCCGGCGGCGGAGGTGGCGGCAGGCGGCGGAGGGATGGCCTTCGAGATTTCTTTGCTCATACGGTGTTCCTGAATGATGCCACGGTGGCACGCCGGACGACAGCAGAGCGTGTGCCAAACTTGCCGGTAGCCGCAATTTATTTTCCGGCAACATGATAGGGAAGTTAGTTAGGATTTCGTCGCGACATGTTTGTCCTTTTTGCGCTTGGCATGCCGGTTCCGCGACAGGAATGCGCCCGGCTTCCGGTGGCCGGCGGACGGACACGCCTTCCGTTTCCCGGGGCGATTGGACGGAAACGTCATTTCCGGTTTGCAATCAACTGTCCAGAAATGTGTTGCGACTCCTGTTCGGGAGCCGTGCCGGGTTGGGGTGACATTTCTTTCCCGAATGGGCGGGGGCTGCAACGATCTTTGGAAATGTCTTGCAACACCCTATAAATAAGCATGTTGCGCATTTCTTTCCGCGTTTGGCATCCGCTTTGCATAGGGGAGAGTCGTCCGCCAGTCCGGCGGCACGGACGAAAACCCTCAGCAAAGGAATCCGAACCATGCGCAAGATTGCCATCTATGGAAAGGGCGGCATCGGCAAGTCCACCACCACGCAGAACACGGTCGCGGGTCTGGCGGAGATGGGCAAGAAGGTGATGGTGGTCGGCTGCGATCCGAAGGCCGACTCGACCCGTCTCCTGCTCCACGGCCTGGCCCAGAAGACGGTGCTCGACACCCTGCGCGAGGAGGGGGAGGATGTGGAGCTGGACGACATCATCAAGGAGGGGTACGGGCGAGCGCGCTGCGTCGAGTCGGGCGGCCCCGAGCCAGGCGTCGGCTGCGCGGGCCGCGGCATCATCACCTCGATCAACCTGCTCGAACAGCTCGGCGCCTACGATGCGGAGCAGAAGCTGGACTACGCCTTCTACGACGTGCTCGGCGACGTGGTGTGCGGCGGTTTCGCCATGCCGATCCGCGACGGCAAGGCGCAGGAAATCTACATCGTGGTCTCCGGCGAGATGATGGCCATGTACGCGGCCAACAACATCTGCAAGGGCATCGTGAAGTATGCCGACGCGGGCGGCGTGCGCCTCGGGGGCCTCATCTGCAACAGCCGCAAGGTGGACAACGAGCGGGAGATGATCGAGCAGCTCGCCCGCCAGCTCGGCACCCAGATGATCCACTTCGTCCCCCGCGACAACATGGTGCAGCGCGCCGAGATCAACCGCAAGACGGTGATCGACTTCGACCCCGCCCACGGCCAGGCCGACGAGTACCGGGCCCTGGCCCGGAAGATCGACGGCAACGACATGTTCGTCGTGCCCAAGCCGCTCAGCATCGAGGCGCTCGAAAAGCTGCTCATCGAATTCGGCATCGCCAACTAGCCCGTCCCCAAGGAGAACCACCATGTCCATGATTATGATCAAAGCCGTCGTGCGCCCCGAGCGGGCCGATGCCGTGATGGAGGGGCTGCTGCAGGCGGGCTACCCCGCCGTGACCAAGCTCGATGTCTACGGTCGCGGCAAGCAGCGCGGCCTGAAGATCGGCGAGGTCCACTACGACGAGCTGCCCAAGGTGATGCTGCTCAGCGTGATCCAGGCCTCCGACAAGGATTTCGTGATCCGCACCATCATGGAGAAGGCGCGGACGGGCAAGGGCAATTTCGGCGACGGCAAGATTTTCGTCTCCGTCGTCGAGGAGGTCTACACCATCAGTTCCGGCGTCAAGGAAGAGTAGGCCGCCCCACCCCCCAGGAGACTCCCATGAAAGAGATCATCGCGGTCATCCGCATGAACATGATCAACCAGACGAAGCGGGCGCTGGCCGAGGCGGGCATCACCTCCTTCACCGCCACCGGGCGGGTGATGGGCCGCGGCAAGGGCAACGTGGACTTCCGCATCCTGCACGGGGCGGAGGCGGGCTACCAGGAGGCCATCGCCCAGCTCGGGCAGGGGCCCCGCCTGGTGCCCAAGCGGCTGCTCTCCGTCGTGGTGAGCGACAGCTTCGTCGAGCGCACCATCGCGGCCATCATCAAGACCAACCGGACCGGGAACGCCGGCGACGGCAAAATCTTCGTGGTGCCGATCCTCCAGGCCACCCGGGTCCGCACGGCGGAGACCGCCACCGGGCCCGAGGCCGACGGCGTGCTGGACTCGTCCGCCGCCCTGTAACCCATCCGCCCCCCAGGAGACCGAACATGTCCACGCACGGACCATTGCCGGACCCGAACGAGGTCCGGGAGGAAATACTCCGCAAGTATCCCACCAAAGTGGCGCGCAAGCGCGGCAAGTCGATGGTGGTGAACGACCCCGAGGCCGGGCTGGAAATCCAGGCCAACGTGCGCACCATCCCCGGCATCATCACCCAGCGCGGCTGCAGCTACGCGGGCTGCAAGGGGGTGGTGCTCGGGCCGACCCGCGACATCGTCAACATCACCCACGGCCCCATCGGCTGCGGGTTCTACAGTTGGCTGACCCGGCGCAACCAGACCCGGCCCGAGACGCCCGAGCACGAGAACTACATGCCCTACTGCTTCTCCACCGACATGAGCGAGTCGAACATCGTGTTCGGCGGCGAGAAGAAGCTGAAGGAGGCCATCCAGGAGGCCTACGACCTCTTCCACCCCCGCGCCATCGCCATCTTCTCGACCTGCCCCGTGGGCCTGATCGGCGACGACGTGCACGCGGTGGCCAGGGAGATGCGCGAGAAGTTCGGCGACTGCAACGTCTTCGGCTTCAGTTGCGAGGGCTACAAGGGGGTCAGCCAGTCGGCCGGCCACCACATTGCCAACAACCAGCTCTTCCGGCATCTCGTGGGCCGGGACGACCGCATTCCGGAGGGCAAGTTCCGGATCAATCTGCTGGGCGAGTACAACATCGGCGGCGACGCCTTCGTCATCGAGAAGCTGCTGGCGGAATGCGGCATCACCCTGATCTCCACCTTCAGCGGCAACTCCACCATCGAGCAGTTCGAGAACGCCCACACCTCGGACCTCAACTGCGTCATGTGCCACCGTTCCATCAACTACGTGGCCGAGATGATGGAGAAGAAGTACGGCCTGCCCTGGATCAAGGTGAACTTCATCGGGGCCGAATCCACCGCCAAGAGTCTGAGCAAGATCGCGGAATATTTCGGCGACGCGGAACTCGCGGCCAAGGTCGAGGAAGTCGTCGGGCGCGAGCTGGCCAGGGTCGAGGCGGTCGCCGAGCGCATCCGCCCCCGCACGGCGGGCAAGCGCGCCATGCTGTTCGTGGGCGGCTCCCGCGCCCACCACTACCAGGACCTCTTCACCGAGCTGGGCATGACCACGGTCAGCGCCGGCTACGAATTCGCCCACCGGGACGACTACGAGGGCCGCCGCGTCCTGCCCACCATCAAGGTGGACGCCGACAGCCGCAACATCGAGGAGATCGAGGTCGAGCCGGACCCCGACAACTTCAGTCCGCGCAAGAGCCCCGAGGAGCTGGCGGCCCTTGAAGCGAAGGGCTTCGCCTTCAAGGACTACGAGGGCATGATGCCGCAGATGGGCAAGGACACGCTGGTGATCGACGACATCTCGCACTACGAGATGGAGAAGATGATCGAGCACTACCGGCCCGCCGTGTTCTGCGCCGGCATCAAGGAGAAGTACTGCGTCCAGAAAATGGGCGTCCCCCTCAAGCAGCTCCACAGCTACGACTACGGCGGCCCCTATGCCGCCTTCGCCGGCGCCATCACCTTCTACGAGGACATCGAGCGGATGGTCTGCAACCGCATGTGGGATTTGCTCAAGGCACCCTGGCAGATGCACGACCCCGAGCTGGAGGCCGTCTTCGTCGAGCCTTCCCTCTAGGCGCCGCCCTGCCGCAACCCTCCCTCCCCACCGGAGACCCTTTCCATGTTTCTGCGCCATACTCCAACCGAAGTCGTCGAGCGCAGCGCGCTGACGATCAATCCGGCCAAGACGTGCCAGCCCATCGGGGCCATGTACGCGGCCCTCGGCATCCACAACTGTCTCCCCCACAGCCACGGTTCCCAGGGGTGCTGCTCCTACCACCGCTCCACCCTGACCCGGCACTACAAGGAGCCGGTCATGGCCGCCACCAGCTCCTTCACCGAGGGCTCCTCGGTGTTCGGCGGCCAGGCCAACCTGCTCACCGCCATCGAGAACATCTTCACGATCTACGAGCCGGACATCATCGCCATCCATTCGACCTGCCTGTCCGAGACCATCGGCGACGACCTCGGGCAGATCACGAACAAGGCCGCCGAGGAGGGCAAGGTCCCGGCGGGCAAGCATCTGGTCTACGCCCACACCCCCTCCTACACCGGCAGCCACGTCACCGGCTTCTCGAACATGTGCCACGGCATCGTGGACCACTTCGCCGAATGCACCGCCAGACGGGGCAGGCATGTGACCATCTTCCCCGGCTGGGTCGAGCCTTCCGACATGCGCGAAATCAAGCGGCTGGCCGCCGAGATGGGAATTGCCACGGTGCTGACGCCGGACACGTCCGATGTGCTCGACGCCCCCATGACCGGCAAGCACCGCATGTATCCCAAGGGCGGCACCACCATTCCCGAACTGAAGAGGATGGGCGATTCCGTGTATGCGCTGGCGCTGGGGGAGTGGGCCAGCACCGCCGCCGCCACCCGGCTCAACGCCAAGTGCGGGGTCCCGTTCCAGGTGATGGACCTGCCCATCGGCCTGCGGGCCACGGACCGCTTCATCGACATGCTCCGCCGGGCGGGCGACGTGGCTGTCCCCGCCTCCGTCACCGACGACCGCGGCCGCCTGCTGGACCTCATGACCGACATGTACCAGTACCTGCACGGCAAGACCGTCGCCCTCTGGGGCGATCCCGACCACCTGCTGCCGCTCGCCGAGTTCCTGCTCGATCTGAACATGGTCCCCAAGTACATGGTCAGCGGCACTCCCGGCAAGAAGTTCATGCAGCGTCTGGACGAGATGGGCGCGGACATCAAGGCCCAGAACGGTCCCTGCGCCGACATGTTCCTGATGCACCAGTGGATCAAGAACGAGCCCGTGGACCTGCTCATGGGCAACACCTATGGCAAGTACATCTCGCGCGACGAGGACATTCCCCTCGTCCGCTGCGGCTTTCCGATTCTCGACCGCGTCGGCCACCAGTACTTCCCGCTGGTCGGCTACCGGGGCGCCATGCGCCTGGTCGAGAAGATGCTCGACGCGATTCTGGACCGCAAGGACCGGGACGCGCCGGAGGAATCCTTCGAACTGGTGATGTAGCCCCCTTGCCCAACCGTTACCCGGCGCACGCCCTCGCTCCCCACGGACGAGGGCGTGCGGTTTTCGGGGTCAGCCGAGGGCGGGCGCGGAGTCCGCCGGAAGAGTGCCAGGAAAAGACCTCGGTTCGTGGCGCAGGCGGTGCCCGGCCAGCAGCGCGTCCAGCTCGGGGCACTCGCCGCGGATGCCGGCGGCGAGGACACGGCCGTCGCGCACCACCGTGATCCGGGGTGTCAGACGCAGCAGCAGATCGAGATCATGGCTGACGATCAGGACGGGAATGTCGAGCAGGTGGTGCAGGCGGCGCAGGAAGGGCAGAATCTGCTCGCACAGGTCGCGGTCCAGGGCCGAAAACGGCTCGTCGAGCAGCAGGACGCGGGGACTGCGCAGCAGGGCGCGGCCCAGGGCCACCCGCTGGCGCTCGCCGCCGGAGCAGTGCGCGGGACGGGCGCGGAGCAGGGGGCGCAGTTCGAGCAGGTCCACGATCTGGTCGTAGGCCACCCGCCGCCGCGCCGGCGGCAGCAACCGCTCGCCGTAGCGCAGGTTCCCCTCCACCGAATAATGGGGGAAGAGCCGTCCCTCCTGGAACACCACGCCCACTCCGCGCTCGCGGGGCGACTGCCAGACGCCGCGCCCGGTGTCCACGAACACCCGGTCGCCGAGGCGGATGTGCCCGGACTGCGGCCGTTCCAGCCCGGCAATCAGCGAAAACAGCGTGCTCTTCCCCGCTCCCGAGGGACCGAAGATGCCGCCGATCCCGTTGGCGAAGGAGCACTGCATGTCGAGCAGAAAATGCCGTCGGGGAAAACGCAGGTCGATCTCAAGCATGGCGCGGGCTCCTCAAGACTTTCCGGGCCGCCGGGAGAGCAGATTCCCCGCGCACAGGGCCAGCAGCGAAACGAGGATGGAGACGAGCACCAGCCGGAACGCGGAGGCCTCCTGCCCGGGTATCTGCATCATGGTGTGGACGGCCAGGGGAAGGGTGCGGGTCACCCCGTCCAGGTTGCCCGCGAAGGTGATGGTCGCCCCGAACTCGCCGAGACTCCGGGCGAAACCGAGGACGGCACCGCCGAGAATGCCGGGAAAGGCCAGGGGCGCGGTGATGGTCAGAAACCGGCGCAGGGGGCCGGCCCCGAGGGTCTCCGCCGCCTCTTCCAGGCCGGGGTCCACCATCTCGACCGCCACCCGGATCGCGCGAACCACCAGGGGGAAGGAGACAATGGCCGAGGCGATGACCGGCGCCGCCAGGCTGAAGGGGATGGCCAGGCCAAACCAAGCATCGAGATGGCGGCCGAGGAGCCCCCGCCGCCCCAGCAGCACCAGCAGGAGATAGCCGGTCGTGACCGGCGGCAAGACCAGGGGCAGATTCACCAATCCGTCAACCAGGGCCTTGCCGGGAAACTGCCGCCGCGCCAGAAACCAGCCCGCCGCCAGGGCGAAGGGCAGGCTGCCGAGGCAGGAAAGAAGCCCGACCTTGACCGAGAGGATCAACGTCCGGTATTCGGCCGGGCTCAATGGCGCGAACAGTTCCATGCCGATGCCTACTCTTCCCCGCCTGCGGACGGAACGAAGCCGTGCCGTCCGAGCAGGGTGGCCACCTCGGTAGTCTGGAGGTGGGACCAGAAGGCCGTGGCGGCGTCCGGCGACCGGGTGTCCCGGCAGATGCCCAGGGTGTAGACGATGGGCGGGTGCGCGGTTTCCGGAACGGTGGCCACGATGCGGACCTTCCGGCTGAGGGCCGCATCGGTGGCGTAGACGATGCCCAGGTCGCACTGGCCCAGTTCCACCATCAGGAGAGCGCCACGCACATCCTGGGCGGGCAGCAGACGGTCGGCCAAAGCCCGGTCCCAGCCGAAGGTCTTCAGGGCTTCGGCGGCATAGCGCCCGGCCGGCACATGGGCGGGGTCACCAACGCTCAGCCTGCCCCGGAAGCTGGCGGCGAACGCATAGTCGGGGGAAAAGCGGATGGTCGGCACCGCCGCCTCCAGCCCGGCAACGACGACCAGCCGGTTGCGCATCAGTTTGCGGACGCTCCCGGGCCGCAGTTCTCCCCGTTCGAGCAGCCAGTCGCTCCATTCGGACGATGCGGAGAGGAAGAGATCGGCGGGAGCGCCGGCGGCAATCTGGCGGGCCAGACTGCCGGAACTGGCGGGATTGAGCCTGACCGCGATGCCGGTCCGGCGCGTGAACTCGCGCGCCGCCTCGGCCACGATCTCGCTCGTGCTGGCGGCGGCGAAGACGTTCAGGGCGGGCTCGCCGGCGGTCGGCCGGGGCAGCGCCAGGGCGAGAACGAACGACAGGATGGCAATCGACTTCGGTTTCATGGCGGGAACCTGGTGCGGGAACTCATGTGTTGTCGCCGAGGCAGCGCCGCCAGGCGGTCAGTTGGGTGGGCTGCCAGCCAAGGTATTCGTAGAAACCCAGAGCGGCCCGGTTGTCCCGGTCCGCCAGCAGTTGGAGCCGTCTGGCCCCCCGTTGGCGGGCCCAGTGGCAGATGCCCTCGACGAGTTTGCGCCCGATCCCCATGCCGCGCCAGGAGCGGCGGACAATCACATCCTCGACCCAGGCCGAATAGCCGCCTTCGGCGGTGGAGATGACAAGCTGGGCCGTACACATGCCATGCACCTTGCCCCCGAGTTCGGCCACCAGCACGCAGGCGCGGTCGTCCGCCATCAGCATATGCAGGCCCTGGCACTGGCGGTGTTCGCAGGGCGAGAAATCCGCCTCGATCTCGAACAACTGGCGCAGAAGCTGGACCAGTTGTTCGAGGTCGTCCGCCGTGGCGGGACGGATGGTGATCTGCAAGTCAGGAACGGCAGGGGACATGGACGGACCTCCTCTCGGTCGCGGGGTTTCGGCAGGCCGACGGTGGCAGGGCACAGTCGATGCTCTCCGCCAGTTCGCGCCCCCAGGTCAGGGCCTGGGCGGCATCCGCCGGACACAGGTCGTCGAGCCGGGTGTCGGGAAGCAGGGAACAGACATCGAACAGGCCGGACAGCCGGAGGCAGCAATCCATGGCCGCAGGGGCCAAGGGCGTGGCGCGGACGGACTCGTTCGCCAGGCCGATCAGGCAACTGCCCTCCGGGAGAACTCCCCAGCTCAGGCAGAGACCATAGAGCAGGTGTTCGACTGCCAGACACACGGTGTTGACCGCGACCATCGGGCCGAACCGGTGGCGCCCGTGATGATCGCGGTCGACGGCCTGCAGATACTTGCGGCCCGACTCCAGAAAGGCGGGCGCATGGGCCGCAAGCGGGGTGGAGACAGAGTGGGAACGGGGCGGGTTGGCAACCATATACAGTCCTCCGGGCGAACAAAACTAGCGTTCAGCCGATCAGGTAGTCGGCGGCGACAGTGCCTTCTTCGAGCGCGTCGAGGATGGCGTCGATGTCCGCCTCCGACTCCACGCCGCCGTACCAGATGTTTTCGGGGTAGATGACCATGGCGGGGCCGCGGTCGCAGACCTTGAGGCAGCCGGTGCTGGAGACCTGGACATTATCCAGGCCGCGGTCCACCAGTTCGTTCTCGATGTAGGCGAGGAAGTCGGCGCTGCCCTTCTTGTGGCAGATGCCCTGCGGCTCGCCGGTGGCGCGGAAACTGCAGCAGACGAGGATGTGGTGGGTGGGGGCTTCCATGGGTACTCCTTGGTTTCGGGGTTCGGGGAATGGGTTCGTTAGGAAAGGACGATGGTTTGCCGGTAGAGGGTGAGCAGCTCCCCGCGCGTCAGGCAGCGGCGGCGCGACTCCGCCGCCTGCCGGACCCGGGGCAGAAGGCTGGCGGCATCCTGGTCGCTCACGGGCACGCCGCAGTCACCCAGCACCCGCTGGAGCGCGCCGCTTCCGGAATGCTTGCCGATGACGATTTCGGAGGCGGTATCCCGCCCGAGAACGGCGGGATCGAAGGGCTCGTAGGCCGCGCGGTCGGCCAGTTGGGCCTTCACATGGATGCCGCTCTCGTGGCGGAAGGCGTTCCGCCCCACGATGGGGGCGTTGATCGGCAGCAGCATGCCGGACAGTTCGGCCACCTGCCGGCTGAGCGCGACCAGATGCTCGGGACGGATTCCCGTGCGGGCGACTTCCCCCACCGCGACCGCCAGGGCCACCTCGGCTAGCGGGGCGTTGCCGGACCGTTCGCCGATGCCGTTCACCGTCACGTCGGCATGGCTCGCCCCCGCCTCGACGGCGGCGAGGGTGTTGGCGGTGGCCATGCCCAGATCGTTGTGCTGGTGGACGCCCAGGACCAGCCCGGGCACGGCCCGCGCCACCAGCGCCACGGCCTCGCCCGCCAGGCGCGGCGTCCAGACGCCCACCGTGTCCGCCAGCCGGAAG
>LVAZ01000017.1 GCA_001603055.1 Victivallales bacterium Lenti_02 | reverse complement strand
GCTCCGCCACCACCTCGCCCTCGCCACCGAGGCGGACGCGGCCGCCCGCGCCGACCTGGCCGCCCGTCTCGACCCCCGCCATCCCCTCCGGCGGCGGCTGGATTCCCCCCCCGTCGGCGATGCGCCTATCCGGCTCGCCGAATGGCAGCCCGCCGCCCTGGGCGCCTTCCTCTACGATCCCGCCAGCCGGACCGCGCGCCTCGAACTCGCGGGCGCCACCGCGCTGCGCTGCACCGCCACCGAGGAGCCGCGCGAAATCCGCCGCGACGGCACCCCCCTGCCCCGCTCCGCCTGGGCCTACTCCCGCGAGCAGGAGCGCCTCCTGCTCCGCCTCGGCGACGGCCCGCACAACCTGGAATTCATCTTCCCCCCCCGCCCCTAGCGCGAACCGGCTTCGCTTCCCTTGTGAATTCCCGCAGGTTCGCTATAGTGACGGGTCGTTTCCTTCGCGCAGAAAGCGAATCCCTACCGTTCCACGGCTCAGGAGTTGCACATTATGGCACGGGTCACCCTCGAGGGCGTCGGTAAAATCTATCCCGGCAACGTTCGGGCCGTCGAGAACTTCAACCTGGAAATCGACAACGGCGAATTCGTCGTCATGGTCGGCCCCTCCGGCTGCGGTAAATCCACCACCCTGCGCATGATCGCGGGCCTCGAGGAAATCACCGAGGGCACCATCAAGATCGGCGAGCGCGTGATCAACGACGTCCCCCCGAAGGACCGCGACATCGCCATGGTCTTCCAGAACTACGCCCTCTACCCGCACATGACCGTCTACGACAACATGGCCTTCGGCCTCAAGCTGCGGAAATTCAAAAAGGCCGAGATCGACCAGCGCGTCCGCGAGGCGAGCGAAATCCTCGGCATCGGCGAACTCCTCGACCGCCGCCCCAAAGCCCTTTCCGGCGGCCAGCGCCAGCGCGTCGCCGTGGGCCGCGCCATCGTCCGCAAACCCGCGGTCTTCCTCTTCGACGAACCCCTCTCCAACCTCGACGCCAAGATGCGCGTCCAGATGCGCACCGAGATCAGCCGCCTCCACACCCGCCTCGAAACCACCATGGTCTACGTGACCCACGACCAGGTCGAGGCCATGACCATGGGCGACCGCATCGTCGTCATGAAGGACGGCTTCATCCAGCAGGTCGATGCCCCCACCCAGCTCTACGACTACCCCGCCAACATCTTCGTCGCCGGCTTCATCGGCACTCCCCCCATGAACTTCTTCAACACCCTGCTCGTCCGCGAGGAAGGCAAACTCCTGCTCAAGGAAGACACCTTCGCCATCGAGACCCCCGCCGCCTGGCGCGAAGCGCTCGGCCCCTTCGTCGGCAAGAAAGTCGTCTTCGGCGTCCGCCCCGAGCATGTGGGCTCGCCTACGGCCGAAAGCACCCCCGGATGTCCCAAGATCGCCGCCGGCGTCGAGGTCATCGAACCCATGGGCGCCGAGACGTACCTCTATCTGAACACCGGCGCCAACGACTTCATCGCCCGGGTCGACTCCCACCGCCGCAGCGAGGTGGGCGAAAAAATCCAGGTCGCCGTGATGATCGACAAGGCCCACGTCTTCGACCCGGAAACCACCAAGATCATCGTCTAGCGTCGGCCGGCCGGGCAACCCGCCGCCGCCATCATTTTTCAGCGTGGAAAGCGAAACATGGGTTTTCTCAACCGGCTCGGACGCTCCCGTCTCCTGCGCATCTGCACCTACGGCGAGCCAGTGCTGCGGGACAAGGCCAGTCCCGTCCGCGAAATCAACGACGAAATCCGTGAACTGGCCGAGCGAATGATCACCACCATGTACGAGAACGAAACCCGGGGCATCGGGCTCGCCGCGCCCCAGGTGGGGGTCGGCCTGCGCCTGGTGACCATCGACACCAGCGGGGACGAACCGCCCCCGCCCGACGCCTCGCCCGGCGAACTCCTCCTCGAACCGCGCATGCCCCTGACCCTCGTCAACCCCGAAATCACCGCCGCCAGCTCCGCCACCTCGGTCTTCAACGAGGGCTGCCTGAGCATCCCCGAGGTGGCCGGCGACGTGGTCCGCCCCGTGTCCGTGCGCCTGAAGACGCAACTGCTCGACGGCGAAACCATCGAGATCGACTGCGGCGGCCTGCTCGGCCGGTGCCTCCAGCATGAAATCGACCACCTGGACGGCATCCTGTTCGTAGACCGCATGACTCCCGAGGACCGGACCGAAATCGCCGGCGAACTGCGCGACCTCGAACGCAAGGCCAAGAAGCACCTGCCCCGGGGCCGACGCTAGGCCGCAGACGGAGAATCCGAAGTGGCCGCGCCCGGCAACGAAAACCCTTTCGCCAGCAGAACCGCCCGCCCGGCCCCGGGCGGCGACCTGTCGCTGCGGCACACCTTCCTGGCGCTGTTCCTCTTTCCCCATGTGGTCCTGCTCAACGCCCGCCACCGCCCGCTCCTCGGCCGCGCGACCCTGCTCGCGGGACTTGTCCTCGTCGCTTGCAGCCTGGTCCTCGGCCTGGGCCGCTCCGCCCAGACCCTGCGCCAGGTCGAGGAGGCCGCCGCCTGGCTGGGACGCCAGATGGGCGAACTGCGCCGCAACGAGGACGGCACCCTCGGCTGGAACCGGTCCGAAGACGCCCCGGCCACTCTCGACTTCCAGGGCTTCCGGGTGGACTTCGCGGCCCCGGGCAGCCAGCCCGATCTGAAAAAACTCGCCGCCGACAGCCCCGGCGGACTCTGGATCACCCCCGCCGAGGTCCGCTTCTGGCCCTTCCTGGCCGGGCGCATGTCCCTGCCCGTCTTCCTGGCCGACAGCCCCCTGGAAGCATACAACTGGAAACAGCGGTTCCCCGTCGGAACAGTCGTCGCCGGCGAACGCTTCGCCCCTCTGGCCCGGCAGTGGCTGCGCTGGTCCGTCCCTGTCTTCATGGCGTTCTTTTATCTTTTCGCCATCGCCAACATCTACGTCGTGTTCCTGGCCATGTTCACCATTCTTCCGCTCATCCTCCGCCAGGAGCGCACCTGGGCGGAGGCGCGGACGGCGCTGTGCGTGAATCTCCATTGCAGCGTCGCGCCCCTCATCGTCGCCACCGCCTACCACCTCGCCGCCCCGCGGGCTCTCGATTTCTCGACGCTGTTCGTTTTCGCATTTCTCGGCTATCTTATCTGGGCTTTCTCCAGGGTCAGGCGCTTCCTGGCCGGAGACGCCCGTCACCCCGGATGAGCCAAGGAGACCACCTTCACCATGCTGTACATAATCCGCGAATACTTGACCATGGTGCTGGAATGGCTGATGGCCAAGGCCCATTTCTTCGCCGGCGAAACGGCGGAGGCGGACATTGCGCTGGACCCCTTCGTGCTCATCGCCCTGATCCTGGCCGCGACCCTGGCCATGATCTCCGGCTTCTGGGCCGGCTCCGTCGCCGCCAGCCGCAGGCACGGCATGTGGCTGCACATCCTCCTCGGCATGGTCCTCCCCTTCGCCTATCCGGTCGCCATCCTCTTCACCCTCGACCTCCACGGGGCCAAGGAGCGCGAACAGGCCAAGCGCGAGAAGGAAGAGGCGGCCAAGGCCGAACAGGCCGAACGCGAGCGGGTCGCCCAGCTCGCCGGCCGCCAGGCCAAGGAGGAGGAGGCCGACGCCCCGGTCTCCTACGACCGCGACTATTTCAAGAAAATCGCCCGCGACGAGAGCGGGCAGCTCACCGGGCCCTGGCTGATCCGCTACAAGGACCACAACGTCTGCGCCCTCCACATCGTCGATTGCCTGGACGAAGTGCTCGTCGTCGAGATCGAGACCCCCGGCGGCGACCGCCAGCGCATCCGCATCCGCTACGTGCTCATCGAATCCTGCGAAAAAGCCTGACCTGATACGCCCGAACCAACCCGTCCGCCGCCGCGACCGGCGGCATCCCCGGTTTTTCCAGATTGCCAGAGACACCATGTTCAGCCCCGTCCCCAGCAACGTCGACTTCGCCCGGATGGAAACCGATGTCCTCGCCTTTTGGGAAAAGGCGGACATCTTCGCCAAATCCCTTTCCCAGGGGGCCGGCCGGGAGCACTTCGTCTTCTACGACGGCCCCCCCTTCGCCACCGGCCTGCCCCATTACGGGCACCTGCTCGCCGGCACCATCAAGGACGTGGTCCCCCGCTACCAGACCATGTGCGGCAAATACGTCGAACGGGTCTTCGGCTGGGACTGCCACGGCCTGCCCATCGAGGCCCTCGCCCAGGAAGCCCTCGGCGCGGCCGGCACCCCCGCCATCAAGGAACTCGGCATCGACGTGTTCAACGAGAAATGCCGTTCCATGGTCCTCACCTACGTCGACGAATGGCGCAAGACCGTCACCCGCATGGGCCGCTGGGTGGACTTCGACCACGGCTACAAGACCATGGACACCACCTTCATGGAGACCATCTGGTGGGTCTTCAAGCAGCTCTGGGAAAAGGGCCGCGTCTACCGCGCCCACCGCATCATGCCCTATAGCTGGAAACTGAACACCCCCCTCTCCAACTTCGAGGCCAACCGCAACTACCAGGACGTGCAGGACCCCTCCGTCACCGTCCGCCTCCGCCTGCTCGCCTCCCCCGCCCCCCTCCCCGCCGCCGGGGACATCTTCCTCCTCGCCTG
>LVAZ01000211.1 GCA_001603055.1 Victivallales bacterium Lenti_02 | reverse complement strand
AGGACGGCGGCGGTCACGATGCCGCCCTTGGGGAGAGCGAACGGCGCGGTGTAGACCGGGGACGAGGCGGTGGGCTGGCTGCCGTCGAGGGTGTAGCGGGTGGTCGTCCCGTCCATATCCGAGAAGGAGACGGTGCCGTCCGCGGCGCGGGCGATCCTCGGCTCGGCAGCGAAGCGGGGGGAGAGGAAAAGGCCGAGGCGGGCGAGCAGGGGACAGGCCTTGGCATCGAGAATCCGCAGCCGGACCCGGCGGGNNGCGGACGGGTTCCGCGAGCAGGACTTGGTCGAAGGTGCATTCGCCGCCGAGATCGAGTTCGAGGGTGGCGCCGCGGCAGTCGTCGGCGGTGGCCCAGTAGCGGTTGGGGTCGCGGTTCAGCACCTGGGAGGGGGCGTAGAGGGGGTCGTCGCCGCGGGTATGGCTGGCGGTAGCGGCGCCCTCGGCGGCGAGATCGCGGGCGAAGGTCCGGTCGAGAATCCGGCGCACCGCGCGCAGGCGGGAGACATCGACCTCGTGGATGCGGCCGCGCCGGTCGGGCGGCAGATTCAGGTGGAGCGAGCCGCTGCGGCCCACGGACTGGTAGTAGATGTCGACGAGCCGCCGGACGGAATGCACCTGGCGATCCTCGCGGGCGTGGTAGAACCAGCCGGGCCGGATCGAGACATCGACCTCGGGGGGCAGCCAGCGGGCGCCGTCCTCGTGGCCGGTGTTGAGCTGGCGGGCGTCGGCGAAGCCGGGGCACCAGCCGTCGGTGTTCAGGGTGAGCCAGGTGGTCTCGCCGCCGGTGCCGGACTCGTTGCCGACCCAGCGGATGTCCGGCCCCACGTCGCTGAAAATGACCGCCTCGGGCTGGAGTTCGCGGACGATGGCCCAGGTTTCCTCCCAGCCGTAGTAGGTTTCCTTCTCGATGGTGCGTTTCTCGTTGGCGCCGCCGTACCAGCCGTCGCCGCCGTTGGCCCCGTCGTGCCAGACCTCGAAGATGGGGCCGTACTGGGTGAGCAGCTCGCGCAGTTGCGCCCGGTAGTAGTCCACGTAGGCGGGGGTGCCGTAGTCCGCGTGGTTGCGGTCCCAGGGGGAGAGATAGACTCCGAAGAGGAGGCCCTGGCGGCGGCAGGCGTCGGAAATCTCGCGCACCACATCGCCCTTGCCGCCGCGCCACGGGCTGTTCTTCACCGAATGCTCGGTATAGGCGCTGGGCCAGAGGCAGAAGCCGTCGTGGTGCTTGCAGGTGAGGATGAGACCGCGCATGCCGGCTTCGCGGGCGACGGCCACGATGGCGTCGGCGTCGAAGTCGGTGGGGTTGAAGATGGCGGGTTTTTCGTCGCCGAATCCCCATTCCTTGTCGGTGAAGGTGTTCGTCGTGAAGTGGAGGAAACCGTAGAATTCGAGCTGATGCCAGCGCCACTGGCGGGGCGAGGGCACGGGGCCGAAGGGGGCGGGGGCGGATGTCATATGGAAAGTCTCCTGCGAGGAAACCAGTGGCTAAAGGGCTCGGGATGGCTGTGCATTACGCGGCCCCGGTGTATCGGTGCGAGAAAGATAGCGCGGAATGCGCGAGGTAGAAGCTGTTCCCGAAGGAATGCCGTAACGCCTCAGCGACCCGGGGCTTGTCGCCCCGGTCTGGTATGCGTCGCGCCGCTGGCGCTCCCGAGAGCGGCAAGGCCAGCACGCACGGAGTTGCGGACTGCCGCAGACCAGAATGCCGGACGGGCAGGCCGACACCCGAAAACAGAGCGGGTTGATCCCGCCGACTCAGCGCCGCAGGCGCGGAACATACCAGCCCAGGGCGCGAGCCCTGGGACGACGGGCAACGGGAAACCAAGCCCTGCAAGGGCGGCACATGGGGAGAGAGGGCGCGAGCCCGAGCGGAACCTCCCAGTCGCACGAAAGCATCCCTGCCGACCATGCCAACTGTGCCGGGGGCGACGGCGCTCCTGGTGGTCATGGCCTGTCGGTGTCGGTTGCTGGAACTGCACCGGCTGGCGCTTTCTTCCATGTTCTCAGCTTCAGTAGAGCGCGGTCGTTGAAAACGGCTTGCATGATGTCATTGCCCATTTCCGTGCCGCCATCTCCGGTCTGGATGTCGAGACTGGCGCTTTTGCGGAATTGCCGTTCGCGGTCGAAATAGCGGTACCCGATCCGCCCCTCGCGTGCCGAGATATGCGTATAGGACCAGAGCCGGACTTCGCCGTCGTGGACCTCCGTTGACAGGCGGCTGGCCAGGAACTGCTCCACGCGCTGAAAACGGTCTTTGCCTGTGCTGACATACAGGTTGTAGATTTGTCCGCCGGTTCCACCCAGGGAGAGCGACTCGGAGATGACGATGTCCTTCACTCCGTCGCGGTTCAGATCGAGTTCGACATACTGCCTGGTGGGATTCAGGACTTGGTCTGTGATCGGGGCGAAGATATCAGTTCGAGTTCGCGCGGGTTCATCGACCTGCCCCAGGCAGACGACGGCGAGAGCAAAAGCCAGCCACGTTGTCCGAATCATGGACTTCCTCCTTCCTCCCAAGGAAAACTAGAGTTCTTCGAGCCGCGAGTGGCGGGTGGGGGCGATCACGCAGCGCCAGAGTTGCCAGCCGGAGGGCCAGGTCTTTTCGAGCAGCAGCCAGGGTTTCCCCTCGGTGGCGATGCGGCTGAAGGGCTCCATGCCCTGGGGGTAGTGCAGGCCGTCGTCGGGCGGCAGCAGGAGGTGCATGATCTCGTCGCGGGCCTGGTCGAGGAAGAGTCCTTCGTGGAAGTCGATGCGGGCGACGAAGCGGCGCTCGTAGGGGTCGTGGTAGAGGGCGGCGGGACGGATGCCGTAGACCGCGACGCGGGAATTCGGCCAGTATTGGTCGATGCAGGCCTCGATCTCGGCGCGCGGCGGGGCGTTTTCGGCGAAGCGGGCCTCGTCCGCGAGGGCATGGGCGGGGGCGACATGGCTGGCGGCGATGCCCGCGAGGAGCACGCCGAGCCCGAGGGCGACCCGCGCCCGGTGGTCCTGCCAGTCCGCGCCGGTCAGGGCCAGGCCGGCCAGTCCGAGCGCCCCGACGGCGAGCAGGATGCCCCCGCCGGAGGGGTAGAGGGAGAGGGACGCGCACAGGGCCCGCATGGCGACCACCGCCAGCAGACCCACCGTGAGGCTCGAAGCGCTCACCCGCCGGGGCTGGCCGGGATGGAGGCAGAGGCTGGCCGCGAACATGGCGGCCAGGGGGAACCAGCCGAGTTCGCCGCCCAGGGCCCGGAAGGCGTACTCGATGACGCTGCCCGTGCTCTTGCCGTGCATGGCCTCGAACAGACGCCCGAGCAGGAAAAACGGCGAGTCCATAATCAGCCAGTTCCACAGGAACAGCAGCAGCAGGCCGTAGCAGAAGGGGGTCCAGATCAGCCATTTGAGGCCGTTGCGTTCCTCCCGGGGCCCGGCGGCGGAACGGTCGATGAACTGGCCCATGCCGACGAGGACGGCCAGCCCCAGGACGATGCCCGCCGGTCCCGCCAGGGCCAGCACGCCGGTATTCGCCGCCGCCAGCACGGCGTCGCGCAGGTCCCGGCCGCGGTGCCAGAGGGCCAGATGGTAGAGCACCGCCCCGAGCAGGGGCGCGAGCACCCAGTTGGGGTCGGCGGTGGCGAAGGCGTCGAACACATCGCCGGAGGCGAGGGCGAGCAGCAGACCGGCGGCGAGCAGCAGCCGCTGCCGGGCGGTCGCGGCCAGGCGCAGGACATAGAGGATGGTCCAGGCCTGGCAGACCGCCGTCAGGAGCAGGCCGCTGTCCATCCGCAGGGGGGCGGCGGCCACCCGCGCCAGCAGCAGGGCCAGAGTGGGCAGGATGGGGTATTCGAGGGTGCCGACCAGGGCCTGGCGGCCCCAGTTGTGCCCGGTCATCAGGGAGTCCACCACGGCGGCGTGGACCCGCATGGTGTCGCTGGCCAGGAAGGGCAGGGCCAGCCGGGCGAGGACGAGCCCCGCGAAGGCTAGCAGCCAGAGGGAGCGCTTTTGCGTGGCGGATTTGGTTTCGGAAGTAGTCACGCCCGGAGGCTCCTCACTCGGCAAAGTGCTTGGTCTTTTCCCAGTGGTGCGGCTTGGTGACGAGCTGGAGGAAGCCCTTCCAGGCGCCCGCGCTCATCATGATCCAGTAGAAGGGCATCAGCAAGGCGTACTTGGCCAGATGCCCCATGCCGCGGCGGATGCCGGCGATCCCGCTGGTGTAGGCGAAAAAGAAGTTCCCCACGAACAGGCAGAGCGAGCCCATCGCGAAAACGGGGCCGGGGAAGAAATAGGACAACCCCACCGGCCGGAACACCAGCCAGAGCAGCACCAGCAGCCAGTAGAACGGGCAGATGAGCTGGCTGAACACCGAGCCGCCGATGAGCAGATGGAAATGCAGGCTGTTGCGGAGACCCAGTTGCTTGGTCAGCGTCCACAGGTCGCGGGTGTGGACCAGATAGGTCTGGGCGTAGCCCTTGACCCAGCGGGAGCGCTGGGGAATCCAGAAGCGGACGGTTGGGCAGGCCTGCTCCCAGGTGGTCGATTCGAGCACGCGGGTGCGCCAGCCCCGCACGAACAGGCGGAGGCCGAGGTCGCAGTCCTCGGTGACGTTGTATTCGTCCCAGCCGCCGACCTCGCGCAGCACGTCCCAGCGGAAGTGGTTCGAGGTGCCGCCCAGGGGGATGGGCGCGTCGTAGGCGTCGAGCCCCGGCAGGCAGAGCCCGAACCAGGTCGAGTAGTCCAGCGTGAACAGGCGGGTGAGCAGGTTGTGGTTCGAGTTGTAGAAGCAGAGCTTGCCCTGGACGCAGGCCACGTTGTCGGGGCTGCGGCTGAAGGCCACGGCGGCTTTTTTGAGCTGGTCGGGCTCGGGCTGGTCCTCGGCGTCGTAGATCACCAGATAGTCGAAGTCGCCCTCCTGGATGCCCACGTTGCAGGCCTTGGGCTTGGTGCGCGGCTGGGAGACGGGAATCGGGGTGATGACGAAGGGGGGCTGGAGGTTCAGGGCCTTGGCGGCGGACATGGTCTCCTCGTCGTCCTCCTCGATCAGCAGGCGGACCTCGAGGCGGTCGGCGGGGTAGTCCAGCTTGCGCATCCCCTCGACCAGCTTGGCGACCACGTCGCCCTCGTGGTACATGGGGAGGATGACCACGTAGCGGGGCCATTCCTTGCCGTTGGGCGGCTCGCGCAGGTCTTCGGGGCCGAGGACGATCTCGCGCGGCCGGGTGAGCGCGGCGTCGATCAGCATGACCCGGTAGATGGTCGAGAGCAGGAAGAAGACGGTGAAGACCACGTTGAGGACGAGGAACTCCTGCCGCCAGTCGAAGAGGGCCCAGAGGACGAGCAGGGCGAGGGCGGCCCAGCCCGCCGCGCGCTGCCAGGGGGCGAGCACGATGGTGGCCTGGGGGAAGCCGCGCGGCCCGTAGGGATCGTCGCAGACGCGCTTGGTGGCGTTGAAGGTGGTCATGGGCAAAGCACCTGCCGCACCAGGTCGGCGAGGAGCCGCCGCCCGGCATCGTTGGGGGTCGTCAGAGTCACCGCGCCGTCGGCGGTGGCAAAATAGGCGGAGAAGGGGCCGTTGAAATGGCCGAGCCGTTCGGCGGAGAAGGCGTCCACCACCGGGACGCCGAGCCGCATGCCCAGCTCCTTGACCAGCAGGGCCGTCTCGCGGGTGGCCTCGGGGGCGATGCCGGGCAGCGAGGGCAGGGCCAGGAGGCTGGGACGGATGCCCCGGGCCTGGGCGGCCTGGGCCATGAACAGCAGATGGCGGCAGAGTTCGCGGGGGTCGGCCCCGGCCTCGAGATCGTTCCGGCCCAGCGCCAGCAGAACCTCGTCCGGCTGCCGTTCGAGCAGAGTGGGGAGCAGCTCGAACTTGCGCAGTTCCCCGGCGGAGCCGAGGGCGCGGCCGCGGGCGAGGGCCAGGCGGAACACGGCGTAGTCGGTCTCCCCGCCCAGCGCCGCCTCGGGCCGGAAATTCGCCTCGGGGCCGGAGACGGTCGCCCAGAAATCGTCCAGCACGAGCAGGTGCGGCGCACCCTTGCGCCCGGACCGGGGCGGCGTCGCCAGCGGGGCGAGGGGCGCGCAGACCAGCACCGCCCGCTCGCGGTCGAGGAACAGCGAGCGCCCGGAGGCATGCAGGCCCGCCAGGTCGTCCTGGGGACGGAGAATTCGGAAGCTCCGCCGCCGGGCCACTTCGAGTCCGTCGAGGCAGGTGCGCAGCTCGACGGTGTGGGTGTCCGCGAGAAGGGGGAGATCGAAGCGGGTCGCGGCGCCGAGCCGGCCGGCGGCGAGGGGCATACTACCGCTGCGGAGCGTTTTCCCGGCCGGACCGAGCTGCTGCCAGTGCAGGGTCAGGCGGGCGGCGGCGGATTCTTCGAGGTGGTCGAGAAGTTCGAGGCGGACTTCGGCGGGATAGGCCTGGTCGGCGGAGAGGATGGCAGGGCCTTCGGCGAGGCGCACGTCCACCTCGAAGGTCGTGGGTGCCACCCAGCCGGGCCGGGCGGGGAATTCGAGTTCACCGTCGCCGAAGGGGACGCGGACCGGGGGCAGAAAGGGGGCGCGCACCCAGGCCTCGGGGCGTTTCGCGCCGTCCACCACAAAGGCGGCGGCGGGCAGCGGCTTGCCGCCGGTTTGCACGGGGGCCAGGGCGAGATCGAGGAAGGCATCCTCCGTCCGCGCCCGCAGGCGCTGTTCGAAGCGGGCGAAGGCGAAGCCGCCGCTGGGGCCGTCCCGGCGCTCGACCAGCACGGTCTCGGGCACCCGGATGGTATGCTGGAGTTCGGCCGGCAGGGCGGTGGCTTCC
The DNA here is from genome assembly GCA_001603055.1 of Victivallales bacterium Lenti_02. GTDB lineage: Bacteria > Verrucomicrobiota > Lentisphaeria > Oligosphaerales > Lenti-02 > Lenti-02. The sequence continues at coordinate 4,242 of LVAZ01000211.1, read as the reverse complement.
TTGCCGCCCCGGCTGCGCCAGAGAATCTCGGGCAGGGGCTCGCCCTCCTGCTGGACCACGATGCACTCGAAGAGATGGAGCCCGGCGTCCAGCTCGACCACCGGGCCGAAGCGGCCGCCGCTCTCCTCGCGCACGCTGGTCCGCCAGTCCGCGACCGGTTTTCCGTCCAGATAGAGGAACCAGGCCACATGGTCCTGATTGGCTCCGAAGGCCACGGCCTGCCTGCCTTCGAGGCGCAGGGCGGTGGCCCAATGCATGGTCGCCACCCGGCTCTCGCCCGGGTCGCCCGCCTTGGCGGGATCGGGCACCTTGCCCACCGCCGCCGCGTCCCACGTCCAGTAGAAATAGGTGCGCGCCCGCGGGCCTTCGGCCGCGCGTGACCGACGGGAGGCGGGGGCGTCGCCCAGCAGCCGGAGCGCCTCCGCCGCCGTGAACGGCCGGGTGGTCAGTTGCCGGGTGGAGCGCACGGCCCGGTGCAGCATGGCCGGCTGCCGCTGGGCAATCGGAGTTCCCGACCCTGCCGCCGCTTCCTTGAGCAGATAGACCTCGACCGGGGCGAGAACCTCGCCCTCGGGCACCGCCCGGTCCGCCGAACCGAGCCGGGGAACCGCCACCTCGACCGCCACGATGCGGTCGCCGAGCAGAACCGGGGAGGCGGGCACCTCGCGGCCGCCGGGCAGCATGGCGCGCACACCGCGCACCTCGCCGGACAAGCGCTCCGGCAGGTCCACCCGCACCGGATGGGTCCATTGCGAGGTGCTGTGTACGCGCAGGCGCAGGTCCGCCTTGGGCTCCTGCCACTCCGGCGCGGCTTGCAGGGCGCCGATTGCCAAACCCATCCAGATTGCCGTCCATCGCGCGGCCCGCATGGTCATGCCACGAACACCTTCCGCTGGCTGAATGGGCGCGGAGGGGGCCGGGGCGGGCTGTCTTCCCTCCCCCGTCGCCAGACCGCGCCGTCCGGAAAACCATAACATCCGGCCTCGGGGGGGCATGTCAAGCGGCGACCCGGAGCGGCGGGCATTGCCCGAGCGTCCATTCGCCGGTATGGTAGGGGACGGAACCGGACCATCCACGCGAGGTTTTCCCATGCTGCGCCTGTCTCCCGCATCGCTCGTTCTGGCCGCCACCCTGCTGGTCGGCTGCGGCAAGCCCGCCGAACGCCAGGAATCCATCACGACGCTGACTTTCTGGCATATCATGAACTACTCGGGTCCGGAGGAGATTCTGGCGGACGCGGTGCGCCGCTTCGAGGAAGCCCACCCGGGCGTCCGGGTCGAGGTCCAGACCTTCGCCAACGACGCCTACAAGCAGAAACTGCCGGTGGAAATGGCATCCAACACACCGCCGGACGTGTTTTTCACATGGGGCGGCGGCATGCTGGCGGAGTTCGCTCGGGCGGGTCGGGTCGTGAATCTGGACCAGGCTTTGCAACAGGACGCATGGCGGGAGCGCTTTATTGAACAGGCGCTGGCCATCTGCGCGACCCCCGAGGGCACCTTCGCCGTGCCCCTCGATCTCTCCGTCGTCGCCCTCTGGTACAACCGCGACCTCCTGGCCAAGCACGGGATCGAGCCGCCGGCCACGCTCGACGACCTGCTGGCCGCCAGCGCCAAGCTGAAAGCGGCGGGCATCACCCCCGTCTCCCTGGGCAACCGCACGGTCTGGCCGGGCGCTTTCCACTTCATCTACCTGGCCGCCCGCCGGGGCGGCGCCGACCTGTTTCTGGACGCGGCGGCGGGCAAGGCCAGCTTCGCCGACCCCGCCTTCGTCGCGGCGGGCGAGGACCTGCGCCGCCTGATCGACGCGGGCGTCTTCCCGAGCGGCTTCAACGGCCTCGACGACGGGGCCGCCCGCACCCGCTTCTTCTCCGACGAGGCGGCCATGTACCTGATGGGCAACTGGCTGGTGCCGCGGGCGATGACCGCCGCCCCCGAGTTCATGGACAAGCTCGGCTGCATTCCCTTCCCCGCCGTCGCCGACGGCAAGGGCGACCCCCGCACCGTGGTGGGCGGAGTCAACTGCGGCTTCGCGGTCTCCTCGAACTGCCGGCACCCCGAGCTGGCCATCGAGCTGCTGCGCTACCTCACCGCGCCGGAAGTGGTGGACGCCTGGTGCGGCATCGGCCGCATCCCGGCTCTCCAGGTCGGCGCGGAACAGGTCGCCAAACTGCCGCCGCCCACCCGCGCCGCCCATAGCCTGCTCGTCCAGGCCCCCCGCCTGCAACCCTACTACGACCAGTATCTCGCCCCGCGCCTCGCCGAGGAGCACACCAACACCACCCAGGGCATCTTCGCCGGCACCCTCACCCCGCAGGCCGCCGCCGAACGCATGGCCAAACAGGCCGCCGGAAACCAGTAGCCGCGATGGACACTCCCCTCCGCTGCCTGCTGGTGCTCGGCCCGACCGCCACCGGCAAAACCCGCCTGGCCGTCGGCCTCGCCCGCCGCTTCAACGGCGAAATTATCAGCGCCGACTCGCGCCAGCTCTACCGGGGCCTCGATCTCGGCACCGGCAAGGACCTCGACGAATACGGCGAGGTGCCCCACCACCTCATCGACGTCTGCGCGGCGGGCGAATCCTGCCATCTCTTCCGCTATCTCGAACTGGCCCGCGCCGCCCTCCGCGACATCGCCGGGCGGGGTCGCCTGCCCATCGTCGCCGGCGGCACCTCCCTCTATCTCAACGCCCTGCTCGACGGCTACGAACTGGCCGGCGGCGCGCCCGACGAATCCCTGCGCGAAGAATGGGCCGACAAAACCGACGCCGAACTCCTCGACATGCTCCGCCGGGAAGCCCCCGACCTGTACGAGCGGGCCGACAAGACCCAGCGCCGCCGGATTCTCCGCGCTCTCGAAATCGCCCGCACCCGGGAGACCGGCGCGGCCCCGCCGATCCTGGAAATCGACGCTCTGCTTCTGGCCCCCTACTACCCCCGGACGGAAGTCCACGCCCGCATCGCGCGGCGGCTGGACGAACGCCTCGAAAGCGGGCTGATCGAGGAGGTCGCCGGGCTCCATGCCGCCGGCGTCTCCTGGGAATGGCTCGACGAACTCGGCCTCGAATACCGCCACGTCTCCCACTTCCTGCGCGGCGAGACCACCCGGGAGCGCATGCGCGAGGAACTCCTCGCCAAAATCCGCCGCTTCGCCAAATCCCAGGACATCTGGGCGCGCAAGATGGAGCGCGAGGGCAAGACCATCCACTGGCTCCCCGAGGGCGACCTCGAACAAGCCGCCGAACTGGCCCGCCGCTTCCTCGCCGGCGAACCCCTCCCCGAACCCCATCTCCGTCTGGCCGACACCTTCTACGGCCCCCGCAGCAACTGAAGAACCGGCCCGGCCAAAGGCAGCTCCAAGCCATTCGTGGTTCCCCGAAGGCTTGACCGGGGCGGGGTGAAAGCGGGCGGGACGGGGCTAGATTACCGGGTCATCATCGATTCATCGGGACGCTATCATGACCCAGAAACGCGAAGACATCGACGTGCGCTACGTCGCCGACTTGGCCCGCATCCGGCTGAGCGACGAGGAGGCGGAGGCCTTCCAGCGCGAAATCGGCGAGATCGTGGGCTACGTGCATCTGCTCGGCGAGGCGGATGTGGAGGGCATCGAGCCGACCGCCCACGCCATGCCGGTGGTGAACGTGCTGCGCGAGGACACGCCCCGGCCCTCGCTCGACCGGGAGGCGGTGCTGGCCAACGCCCCCGCCGTCGTCTCCGACACCAGCATCCAGGTGCCCGCCATTCTTCCCACCGACGAGGAGGGCGCATGATGGAGACCATTCATCAGAACGCCGTGGCCCTGGCCCAGGGCGAAACCACCTCGGTGGCGCTGTGCCAGGCGGCCTTGGACCGGATCGCGGCGGTGGACGGGCGCGTCGGTGCCTTCCTGCACGTGGACCGCGAGGCGGTGCTGGCGGCGGCGGCGGCTTCCGACCGGCGGCGCGGCGAGGGCGAGGCCCGCAGCCCCTACGACGGCGTGCCTGTGGCCCTCAAGGACAACATGACCGTGACCGGTCAGCCCTGCACCTGCGGCTCGAAAATCCTCGAATCCTTCGTCTCCCCCTACACCGGCACCGCTCCTGCCCGGTTGCTCGAACAGGGCTTCGTCCTCTGCGGACGGACCAACCTGGACGAGTTCGCCATGGGCTCCTCGACCGAAAACAGCGCCTACCGCCAGACCGCGAACCCCTGGGACCTGACCCGCGTCCCCGGCGGTTCGAGCGGCGGCTCGGCGGCGGCGG
>LVAZ01000210.1 GCA_001603055.1 Victivallales bacterium Lenti_02 | reverse complement strand
CTGCCTCTGGCCTCGGGGCTGAATCCCGCCTTGACGGCACCGGTGGCCGCGCTGCGCGACCTGGCGGTCAAACCGCTGCTCGGCGGGCGCGAGACGCTCACCGCCGAGGAATGGGCCACCCTCAAAACCCGGTTCGCTCCCTATGCGGGCCTCGGCAAGGACCGGGTGAAGGAACTGCTGGCCGGTTCGGCCCGCCAGACGATTGCCGAACTCATTGCCAAGGACAAGGCTCTGGAGCCCGAGGCCAATGCCATCGCCTCGGTCGAGAAGTTGCTCCGCTACCACCGCGATCTGGCGGCCTTGCTGCGCAACACCGTCTCGTTCGCGGATTTCTACAGCCACCGGAAGGCCGTCTTCCAGGCCGGCACCCTGTATCTGGACGGTCGGAGCTGCGAGCTGTGCATCAAGGTCGGCAATCCGGCGGCGCACGCGACGCTGGCCCCCATGAGCATGATGCAGTTGGCCTACTGCGACTGCACCCGCAGCGGTTCGACCGAGAAGATGACCATCGCCGTGGCCTTCACCGGCGGCGACTCGGATTTCCTGATCGCCGGCCGCAACGGTGTGTTCTACGACCGGCAGGGGCGCGACTGGGACGCCACCATCACCAAGATCGTGGACAACCCCATCAGCATCCGCCAGGCCTTCTGGAAGCCCTACAAGCGGTTCGCCCGCTTCGTCGGCGACCAGATCAACAAATTCGCCGCCGCCCGCGAGAAGGCGGTCGAGGCCAAGAGCGAGGGCGGGGTCGCCGCCGCCGCGCAGAAGCTCGATGCGGGGAAACCCGCCCCGGCGGCCTTCGACATCGCCCGTTTCGCGGGGATTTTCGCCGCCATCGGCTTGGCCTTGGGGGCCTTGGGAACGGCGGTCGCGGCGATGGTGACCGGGCTGCTGAGTCTGGCCTGGTGGCAGATTCCGCTGGTCTTCCTGGGCATCATCGCGGTCATCTCCATTCCGTCCATGCTGCTGGCCTGGCTGAAATTGCGGCAGCGGACCCTGGGACCGCTGCTCGACGCCTCCGGCTGGGCGGTCAACGCGCGGGCGCGGATCAACATCCCCTTCGGCGGGTCGCTCACCGGGGTGGCGGCGCTGCCGGACGGCGCCTCGCGCTCCCTGCACGACCCCTACGCCGAAAAACCCAGCCCGTGGCCGAAGATTCTTCTCGTCGTGATTATCCTGCTCGCCGGTCTCCATCTGCTCAACCAGACCGGCAAGCTGTATGAATGGACCGGTTTCGGCAAGCAGGTGAACGTGGTCGAGGAACCCGTTTTCACCGAGCCCGCGCCGCCGGCCGAGGTGCCGCCCGCGGACGGGGATGCTCCGGCCGCGCCTCCCGCGCCGTAGAGATCATCCACCAAGGGAGGAACGCCGCCCGGCGTTCCTCCACCCCGAGTTCTGCCGAAGTCCGTCATTGCTTTCGATCCCTTTCGGGGAAGCGCGCTGGAGTGTTACGGAAGTCGGATATGGTATTCGAGCCCTTAAAGAGGGCGGAATATCGATAGGGGTAGGGATAGGGCGTTCGCCCTACCCCTCCCTCCGAACC
>LVAZ01000209.1 GCA_001603055.1 Victivallales bacterium Lenti_02 | reverse complement strand
CCCCCGCCCATCGAAAAGGACCGGCTCTTCTACGCCTACCAGCTCCATCCCAAAACCGTCGCGGGCATCGTCAAACCCGGCAAGGAGGAGACCGGGCGGCCGCGCGGTGCCGACCAGATGGCCGACCGGGTCTTCGCCACCGTCCTGCTCGTCTCGCCCGCCGAACTCGCCCTCGCGGTCGGCGACCAGCGCCAGACCTTCCCCCTCGCCGCCGGGGTCCATCATGTTTCCATCCCCGCCGCCGTCGGCACCCCCCGCTTCACCCTGACCCGCGACGGCCAGACCATCCTCGACCAGACCGGCGAGCATGCCATCTCCCCCGACCACGCCTGGGCCAACTTCAACGTCTTCGCCGCCGAAGCGAAATAGCTTCGGCAGGCAAGGACGGGCAGATTTGCGCTTGTCCCCGGCGGAGTGGGGATTATGCTTTGGCTCCGCAACCCTCACCCTCACGGAGAGTAACCACATGGCGACCGGCAACAACGCGATACAATGGTGGCGCGAAGCGCGATTCGGCCTGTTCATCCACTGGGGCCTCTATGCCGTCCCGGCGGGAACCTGGCAGGACAAGCAGATTCCGAGCCTCGGCGAATGGATCATGTACAACGGCAAAATCCCCATCGCCGAGTACGAGAAGCTGACGCCGCAGTTCAACCCGGTGAAGTTCGACGCCGATTTCTGGGTGCGGCTGGCCAAGGCGGCGGGGATGAAGTATCTGGTCATCACCGCCAAGCATCACGACGGCTTCTGCATGTTCCGTTCGGCCAGCAACCCCTACAACATCGTGGACGCCACCCCCTTCGGCCGCGATCCCATGGCCGAACTGGCCGCCGCCTGCCGCAAGCACGGCCTGCGGATGTGCTTCTACTACTCCCAGGCCCAGGACTGGCACGCTCCCGGCGGCGCAGGCCACTGGGAGGAATCCAACGGCAAGGGCTGGTACAGCCCCGCCGCCTACAGCCGTCCGGCGGCTGACTTCGCCGCCTATCTCGAAAACGTGGTGAAACCCAATCTCCACGAACTCCTCACCCAGTACGGCGACATCGGCCTGATCTGGTTCGACACCCCGGTCATCATCACCCGCGAGCAGAGCGAGGACCTGCGCGACTACGTCCACAGCATCCAGCCCAACTGCCTGGTCAGCGGCCGGGTCGGCCACGACGTGGGCGACTACGGCAGCATGGGCGACAACCAGATTCCCGTCGGCCGCGTCAAGGGCGACTGGGAAACCCCCGCCACCCTCAACGACACCTGGGGATTCAAGAGCTACGACCACAACTGGAAGAGCGCCGACAAGCTCATCTACCTCCTCGTCGACCTCGCCAGCAAGGGCGTGAACTATCTGCTCAACGTGGGCCCCACCGCCGAAGGTCTGATCCCCGAGCCCAGCATCGACCTGCTCCGCGAAATCGGCCGCTGGATGGACGTGAACGGCGAGGCCATCCACGGCAGCGCGGCCAGCCCCTACCCCTACGAGTTCGACTGGGGCCGGATCACCCGCAAGGACGGCGTCCTCTACCTGCTGATAACCCGCTGGCCGGAAGACGGCAAAATCACCCTGCCCGGCCTGCGCAGCCGCGTGGTCACGGGCCAGTTCCTCGCCGATCCGGCCGCCAAGGTCGGAGTGGTCCAGCGTAACGCGGACGGCTGGAACGAACTGGCGATCACCCTCCCCGCCCACGCGCCCGGCAAGTACGTCTCCGTCCTCAAACTGACCCTCGACGGCGCAGTGGACGTGGACGAGGCCCCCTTGCAGCAGGCCGACGGCAGCGTTCTCCTGCCCGCCCACATGGCCGCAGTTTCCGGCGCGGCGACCGTGGACCGGGGCGGCATGACCGCCGGCTGGCGCTCCCCCGAGGACGCGCTCGCCTGGACCTTCCGCCTCAAGCAGGGCGGTCGCTTCCGGGTCGAGTTCATCAGCGCCAGCGCCGGCCACGGCGCGGCCTGGAAGGGCGGGCACGAGGTCGCCTTCACCCTGGGCGGAACCCGCCTCGTCGCCACCCTTGCCAAGGACCGCGACAGCGACAGCCCCCGCGCCCAGCACCATCCCGAAGCAGTGAGCATCCTCGGCGAGGTGAACCTGCCGGCGGCGGGCAGCCATCAGGCGACCGTCCAGGCCCTCGCGTTCGCCCCCGACTCCCAGCTCCGTCTCGCCGAAATCCGGCTGGTCCCCATCGCCTAGCCGAATCCGCCATGCCATAGCATCCCGGCAAGCGGAGCGTCCCCCCGGACCTCCGCTTGCCGTTCCCCATCCCGAACCGCTCCCACGCAACGGGGGTCCACCGTGAAACTGGCGCTTTTCCTCCTCCTGGTCGGTCTGGCGCTCCGGGCCGACTATGTGGCCTCCCGCGCGGCGGCGGCGGCTCTGCTCAAGGCGGACAAACCGGAAGAGGCTTTGGCCGCGTTTCTCGAACTGGCGGCGGGCGAAGGCAGCGAAGCGCAGAAATCGGACGCGCTCGAACAGGCGGCCCTGATCTGCAACCGGCTGGACCGCCCCGCCGAAGCGGTCGAACTGGCCCGCCGGATTCCCCACAGCCCCACGGCGAAGTCCGTCGAACTGCAACTGCTGGCCGAGCGCCGCCAGTGGCGGCAAATCGTCGACCAATTCGGCGGCGAGGATTTTACCGTCTGGCCCGACCTGCTCATCGGCCCCGCCAGCTACTGGCGCGGCCACGCCCACTACGCCCTGAAAAACGCCGAGGCGGCAAGGGACGATCTGCAACGGGCCTGCCACTATCTGCTGGAAGACAACGTCCTCGGGCTGGCCTTCATCGCCCTCGGCGACACCTATCGCCACCAACTCGGCGATGTGGACCGCGCCCTGCAAGCCTATCGCCAGGCCTATCAGCGGCGCAACGTCTACAAGCGCTGTCAGGCCGCCATGAATGCCGCCGCCATCCTGCGCGAACGGGGCGAAACCGATGCCGCCCTCGCCGAACTGGCGGTGATCCCGCTCGAACAGGTCACCCTGCCCTATTGGCGGGGCAATCTGCTCGCGGCCTGGGGAGAGACTCTGACCCAAGCGGGAAAAACCGCCGAGGCCAGCGCCAAATTCCGCGAGGCCCTGGCCCTCAATGACATTCCCGACCAGGTCCGCAAAACCTGCGAGGAAGGATTGCGAAAGCTCGGAGGGAACGCCGAATGACCGCGCTTCGCTACCTACTGCTCCCGTTGCTCTTCCTCCCCTTCCTGGCGGTGGCCGGCGACGCCTGGCTCGTCAAGGACGGCACCCCCGCCGCTCGAATCGTCATCTCCGACCAGCCGCCCCGCATGGTCCGTCTGGCCGCCGAGGAACTGCGCGACTATCTCCGCAAAATCTCCGGAGCCGAGCTTCCCATCGCGACCGAACCCGACGACAATCTGGTCAGCGTCTATGTGGGACGCAGCGTCCACACCGACCGGCTCGGGCTGGTCGGCCATGACCTGCCCGACGGCGCGTACCGCATGGTCACGGGAGAAAACTGGCTCGCCCTGCTCGGCCGGGACAGCGATTTCACCCCGCCCCAGCCCTACAAGACCACCTACAGCGACGACGCGCGCGTGCTCGCGGAATGGGACGCCCTCACCGGCGAGAAATGGCTGTTCCCCCATACCCTGCTGTTCAAGAAGTGCAGCAAGGAACTGGGCATCTGGACCTACGACGAGCGCGGTTCCCTGAACGCCGTCCACGGCTTCCTGCATCGGCTCGGGGTCCGCTGGTACATGCAGGGAGAGCTGGGCGAGGTGGTCCCGCAGCAGACCACGATTCCCCTGCCCGTCCTCGACGAGACGGTCCGGCCCGATTTCCCGGTGCGGGATTTCGGCCCCTACGCGCCGGTCTGGATCGGCGACCCGGCCGAGAGCATCCTGTGGCATCTCCGCCTCGGCTTCAGTCCCGGACGCGACCAACTGGGGCTGAGCGCCTCGTGCTGGCTCGGCCACGGCATCTGTCTGATCCATGGCCGGGACGAGGCGAAACGGGACCATCCCGAGTATTTCGCGCTCTACAACGGTCGCCGGTTCACCGGCGACAAACACAGCCGGTACGGCAAGCCCTGCCTGTCCTCGCCCGAACTCTTCGCCGCTAACGTCCGCTTCATCCGCGCCTTTTTCCAGGTCTATCCCGACGAACCCATGATCGGCGTCATGCCCGCCGACGCCTACACCCGCCTCTGCGAATGCCCCCTCTGCCAGGGCAAGGACGATCCCGAGCGCGGCCCCCAGGGCCATCTCTCCGACTATGTCTGGGACTACGTGAACCGGGTGGCCGAGGAAGTCCGCACCACCCATCCGGACAAGAAGATCGTCTGCTTCGCCTACGGTTCCTACCTGCTGCCACCCAAAAAGATCGGAAAATTGAGCCCGAATCTCGCGGTCGGCTTCTGCCAGCACCGCGCCCAATTCATCGACCCCGCCATCGAGCAGCTCTACCTCGAAGCCCGCCAGGGCTGGCTCGACAAACTCACCTCCGGCGACTTCTACCTCTGGGAATACTACCTCCATAGCCGCCCCGGCCACACCTACGAAGGCATCCCCGTCTACTTCCCCCAGGCCATCGCCCGCGATCTGAAACGCCTCCGCAGCGTGGCCAGGGGCGAGATGGTCGAACAGACCCGCGCGGCGGGAACCGGCATGCACGCCCCGATCTTCAACCACCTCAACGCCTACGTTACCTCCCGGTTCTACTGGGACGCCAATCTGGATGTGGACGCCCTCCTCGGCGAATACTACCGCGATTTCTACGGTCCCGCCGCCGGGCCGATGCAGGCCTTCGTCGAATTCTGCGAACAGCACTGGCCCGAGATGCTGACCGATCCCGCCCCCATCGACCGGGCGCTCGCCCTGTTCGCCGCCGCCCGCGATGCCGTCGGCGACTCCGTCTACGGCCAACGCCTCGCTCTGCTCGCCGAGTTCCTGATTCCCCTCGGTCAGCTCCGCGACCGGCTGCGGAAAGGCCGGGCCGACGCCCCGTCCTGCCGCGTTCTCCTCAGCGACCCCCGCAGCTTCAAACTGGACGGCCAGTTGGACGAACCCTTCTGGGAGGCCTCCTCCCCCTACCCCCTGCGCGAGACGGAAACCGGCCGTGCCCCCTATTTCCCCACCCGTTTCCGCCTGGCCTGGGGCAAGGACGCCCTCCATGTCGGCATCCACTGCCAGGACCTCCCCGGTTACCGGCCGCACGTCGGGGATGCCGTCGAAATCCTGATCGAAACCCAGACCCACGCCTACTACCGCATCACCATCCAGGCGGACGGGACCATCGCCGCCGCCGACCACGCTCAACCTCCGAACAACCCCCAATGGCAGGCCGGCGCGGAAGCGGTCGTTCAGCTCGGCGAGGACCACTGGACCATCGAGCTGCGCCTTCCCCTGGCCAAAGCCGGATCGCCGGACGGCATCGCCGGGCGCCGACCCAGCGACACCTACCCCTGGTTTATCAACGTCTGCCGCCAGCGGCTCCGGCCCAACGGCGACGAACGCTCCGCCTTCTCCCCCACCGGCAGGCCGGAGTTCCCGGACCCCGGAAAATTTGCCCGCATGGTTTCGCCTCCCCAGTGATGGCGGTTTATGGTTCCCGCCATGCGCTCACCCCCTACCGGAGACACCTGACCATGTTCGAGCCCTCGCGCCAGATTCATCTCGACTTCCATACCTCCGAACACCTCCCCGAAATCGGCGGCCGCTTCCGCAAGGAGCAGTTCCAGCAGGCCCTCCAGCTCGGGCGGGTGAACCTCATCAACATCTTCGCCAAATGCCATCACGGCTGGAGCTACTACCCCACAAAGATCGGCCTTCCCCATCCCCAGCTCACCTGCGACCTGCTCGGCGGCCAGATCGAGGCCTGCCACGAAATCGGCGTGAAGTGCCCCGTCTACTACACCATGGGCTGGTCCGCCAACGATGCCGAAACCCATCCCGACTGGTGCATGCGCAATCCCGACGGCTCCATCGTCGGGGCCTGGCCTGCGGATGTGGCCCCCGACGCCGCCAAGCCCACCTTCCAGTGGAAAAACCTCTGCCCCACCGGCGACTACCATGCCATGATGCTCGCCCAGACCGAGGAAATCTGCCGCCTCTACCCCGTGGACGGACTCTGGTACGACATCTATCAGGCCGAGAAGCTCTGCTACTGCGAACGCTGCCGCCGGGGCATGCGCGAAGCCGGGCTGGACGCGGAGCGCGTCGCCGACGTCGAACTGTACCGCGCCCAGACCTTCCGCCGTCACACCGAGGAAATCAAGCGCCTCATCCTCGCCATCCATCCGGACGCGAGCGTCTACTTCAACGGCATCACCACCCTCGGCCGACCCCAGAACGCCCGCCACCGCCTCTTCGCGGTCAACACCAAGAACGACCTCGAGGACCTGCCCACCACCTGGGGCGGCTACGACAAATTCCCCCTCCGCGCCAAGTTCTTCCACAAGGAGAACAAACCCTACGTCGCCATGAGCGGCAAATTCCACACCTCCTGGGGCGAATTCGGCGGCTTCAAGGACCCCGAGGCCATCCGCTTCGAGGCGGCGGGAATGGTCGCCTTCGGCGCCCGCTGCAACTTCGGCGACCAGCTCCACCCCTGCGGCGAAATGGACCTCGCCACCTACGCCAACATCGGCCACGCCTACCAGTACGTCGAGCAGATCGAGGACTACGGCGTCGGGGCCACCCCCGTCGCCTCCCTCGGACTCTGGCTGACCCATACCGCGGCGGCGGACGAGGGCGTCGCCCGCATGCTCATGGAAGAGCAGATCGACTTCGCGGCCGTCGGCCCGGAGGACGACCTCGCCCCCTTCGAGGCCATCGTCGTCCCCTCCCGCGCCGGAGTCCTGGATGGTTCCGAAACCAAACTCGCCGCCTATCTCAAGGCCGGCGGCAAGCTGCTGGTGCTCGGCGAAGGCGCCCTCGACAGCGAGCGCGGCAAACTGGCCCTCGATCTCGGGGCCGACTATCTCGGCCCCGCCCGCTACGACATGGACTACACCCTCGTCAATCCCGAACTCGCC
>LVAZ01000208.1 GCA_001603055.1 Victivallales bacterium Lenti_02 | reverse complement strand
GAGCCTCCCCCTCGAAATCCGCCCGCAGGGGGACCGGGGGGGTGCGCTCCTTCTCGGGCAGTTTGCCGATCCGGGGCCGCAGGATGGCCGCCGCCCGCTGCCGCCATTCCGCGCCGACCAAACCCGCCGCGCTCAAATCGATGGGCTGGAAACCCAGCGCCAGCGCGGGCGACTCGGGACGCAGCCGGAAATCATAGGCCGGGGCATCCACGAACAGGGGGTCGGCCACCAGCGAGCCGGCGTCGTGCCCCTGTTTCTGCCAGTCCGCGAAATCCGCGCCGCCGGGAAACTCGACCAGGGCCGGGTTTTCCGTGTGCCAGTAGATGTTGCGGGCCGTGCGCAGCTCGCTCAGGCGTTCGTAGAGCGCGCCCTCCGAGTAGTGGACGATGTTGTTTTCCAGAGTCTGGCTGGACTGCTTGTCGGCCCGGCCCAGGTGAATCTGGGAGCGCTGGCCGAAGGCGAAGATGTTGTTGCGGACCAGAATGTCGCGCCCGAAGTGGATGGTCAGCCCGCCGCTCTGGGTGAGATAGGTGATGTTGTTCTCGATCAGGAGGCCGCTGCTGCCCTCGTCCGGATAGATGCCGCCCGCGCCGTAGCCCTCGACGAACCCCCAGACGTGATGGATCAGATTGTGGTGGATGGCGGTGCCGGTGGAGATGCCGAGGGTGTAGATCGCCGCCATGTCGTAGAGCACGCCCCGGCCCAGATGGTGGAGATGGTTCCAGGCGATTTCGTTGCGGTGGCAGGTGGTCTCCGCGAAACCCCAGCTCCAGCCCACCGAAATGCCGGTGTAGTTGAAGTCGCAGATTTCGTTGTGGGTCACCCGGTTGTCGCTGGCCTGGCCGATCCAGACGGGAATCGCGCCGTAGTAATCGACCGAGCCGTCGTGGATGAGGCAGTTGTGGACCGTGTTGTGGCCGGTGGCGTTGGCCCCCGACTGGCGGCCGCTCTCGCCGAAGCGCACACCGCCCGCGCCGAGATCGCGCAGTTCGCAGCGCTCGACCCGGTTCCCCGTGCAGCCCCGGCGGAACCAGATGCCGTACCAGCCGATGTTGCGCACCTCGCCGTCGCGGATTTCGATGTGCCGCGCGCCGTCGGCCTGGATGGCCGCCTCGATCGTCACCGCCGCCTGCCAGTCGCTGTGCCCGGTCGCCGGCACCCGGTTGTCGGTGTGGGCGAAGGTCAGGCCGGCAAACTGGATGTGCTCCACGTAGCGCCCCGCGGCGGGATCGCCTTTGAGAATCGCCAACTGCGCGAGCCGGGGCACCACCGCCTGAATCTCGCCCAGGTTCTCGCCCGGCAGGGGAAGATAGTGCAACTGCCCCTGCCCGCGGTCCACCCACCACTCGCCCGGCGCGTCGAGGGCCTCGCGGAATCCCTGCACGTAGTAGCGCAGATTCGCCCGCAGGTCCCACTTCATCGGTCCCCGGAACACCACCATGCGGGTCGCCTCGTCCAGGCTCGCGACGGGGAGAATCGCCGACTCCCAGTTGCGCATCACCACCGCGTCGATCTCCCCGAGCCGGGGCCAGGCGCGCAGGTCGCCCGCCTTGAAGCGGAACGCCTCCTGGATGGGGTTCCGTTCCTCGCCCGTGGCCGGATCGACCACCGCCAGCGGCGGTTCCGCAATCCGGAAATACTCGCCCTCGCTGGGGGTGCGGGCCAGAGTCCGCCGCAGACCGTTCACGTAGAATTTCCGGATGGCGGTGCCATGCAGCTCGGCGGGCAGGTCCGCCACCCAGTGGCCGGCGGCTTCCTGCCGCCAGGCCGTCAGCCGCACCCCGCCGGAAATCACCGGCGTCTCGTCCCCGTAGGCCGCATAGCGCACCGGGGCCGATTCGGACCCCGAGTCGTCGGGGGTGAAAAGCCAGGGTTCGGCCAATTCGTACACCCCGCCCCGCAGCCACACCGTCACCGCCTGGTCCGGCGCCTGCCGCCGCCGTTCGCGCACCACTTCCTGCGCCCGCCGCAGGCTGCGCAGCGGCCCGTCCCCGTCCCCCGCCTCGGCCCGCCGCCCGCTCCAGGCATCGTTTCCGGACGGCGCCACAACCACCTCGAACGGCTGGGCGAGGGCCAGAGCGGCACAAACCCAGATCCCGGCGACCAGACGGCAGACGGAACAGACCTGACGTTGCATGCGGCAATCCTCCTAAGTGGGGTGGGAGACAATGTCCTCCCCGGAACCGGCCGCGTCAACCACGCGGGAAGTATTGCGGCTGGCTGTACCAACCCGTTGCCTGGAACTACAGTACCTGCCATGCGGTCGCACCGGTTCCGGGAAACCGCCCACCACCCGAATCCGTTTTTCATGGGACCACCCGATATGCAACGTGCCCCCACCCCCTGGCAGAGATTCCGGCCCCTCCTCCCGGCTCTTCTCCTGCTGGTCTGCCTGGAGAGCGCGGCCCAGCCCGTGGCGCCTCCGCCCGACCCGGTCGCCGCCGCCGAACCGACCCCCGAGGAACGGATGTACCAGGCCCGCAACCTAGGGCTCCGCGCCGTCGAGACCGGGGTCTACACCAGCGCCATCGTCTTCTTCACCGAATACCGCAGACTGGCCGGCCCGGCCGAACCCCAGTTCGCCGATGCCACCGTGCATCTGGTCCGGGCCTGCCTGCTGGACGGTAAGCCGGAACAGGCCGACGAGGCTCTCGCCTTCCATCGCCAGAACTCGCCGGGCCTCGCCGACGCCTACTACCAGAACGCCCTCTCCTACAGCCAGGCCGCCACCCTGCTCGCCCGGAACGAGGCCAAGCTCGCGACGGAGCAGGCCACCGCCCTGCTCAAGCCCGGCCTCGACCCCGAATACCGCCGCATGACTCTGCGCCTCATCGCCGATGCCCAGGTGAAGCAGGACCGCTGGCCCGAGGCGGAGGAAACCCTGCGCGCGATCCTGCGCGAGTTCCCCCTCGCCAAAAGCCTGCTCGAAGTCCGCCAACTACTGGTCCGGGCCTGCATCGCCAACGGCAAATTCGCCGAGGCGGAAGCCCTGCTGGCGGAAATTCCCCGGCTGCATCCGGACGTCCCCGCCAGCGAGATCGGTCGCCTGCGCACCCAGATTCTCGCCCATATGGGCAAGCTCGACGAGGCCCTGGCCACCTACCGCACGGTCAGCAGCGACCGCCCCCGCCGTCCCGACGCCGCCTGGTGGCTCACCGCCTTCCACCTCGGCGGCACCCTCTTCCAGGCCAAACGCTTCGAGGAGGCGCTGATCGTCCTGCCCGACGCCGTCGGCCTCGCCGTCAACGAGACCGACCGGGTGCAGACCATGCTGGCCGTGGCCGAATGCCAGATCGCCCTCGAACGGACCGCCCTTGCCATCGACACCCTCGAGAAATTCCGCCGCGACTATCCGGAGCGGCAGGAAATCGTCCCCGTGATCCTCAAACTGGCCGAATTGCTCCGTTCCACCCAGAACTACCTCACCGCCGGGGACTATTTCGGCCAGGTCATGGACAACGAGAAAGCCCCGCCCGGCTTCCGCTACCGGGCCAGCATCAGCCGCGGCTGGTGTTTCCGCGACGCCGGCCAGTTCGACCAGGCCATCGCCACCTTCGCCGCCGGCGAAAACCTCGGGGTCACGCCCAGCCAGAAGGCCCAATCCCTGACCCTGGCGGGAGACACCGCCTACCATGTCAAAAACTACCTCCAGGCCGCCGAGTTCTTCGGCTACGTGGCGGACCGCTACCCGACCTCCGACCAGGCCGCGCGCGGACGCCTGCTCGAAGCCCGCTCCCGCTTCGAGGCCAAGCTCTTCGACCAGGCCGCCGACAGCTACCAACGGTTTCTCGCCGACTTCCCCCAGAGCGACGACGCCGAGATCGCCGAGCTGGAATGGGGCATCGCCCAGCGTCATGGCGCCGACAATGCCGGCGAGCACGCGCAGGCCCTGGACACCCTGCGCGCCTTCCTCGCCAGGCATCCCCAGTCGGCCGCCGTGCCGAGAGCCCTGATGGAAGCCGCCAGCGCCGCCGAAGGGGCCGAGAAGATTCTCGACGCCATCCTCGTTCTCGGCACGCTCATCGACGACCACCCCGAGTCCGAACTCTTCCCCCAGGCCATCTACCAGCGCACCCGGCTGCACTTCTTCCAGGCCGATTTCGCCAAAGCCGTCGCGGACGCCACCCTGTTCCTCGATAAATTCCCCCTGCTCCCGCTGGCCGTGGACATCCTCACCTGGCTGGGCGACTACTACGCCAACACCGAGGACTACGAGAAGGCTCTGGACTGCTTCGCCCAAATCCACGCCCAGCACGCCCTCTCCCCCCAGGCCCCCACCGCCCTCTACGAAGCCGCCTACTGCGCCTACCAGCTCCAGCAGTTCCCCACCGTCCATGCCATGCTCGCCAACCTGCGCACCATGACCAACCCGAAACCCACGGACCAAATCCTGGCCAGAGCCGAGTTGCTCGAAGGCGACATCCTCTCCCGCGACGGCCAGTACGCCGAAGCCATCCGCTTCTTCGCCAGAGCGCGGGAACTGGCCGGCAATACGGCCGTGGGGATCGCCGCCCTGGGACGGCAGGGCGAAATGTTCTACAGCCTCGCCGCCAGCGACCAGGCCAAACTCGCCGACGCCATCGCCTGTTTCAAGGCCATCCTCGACACTCCCGGTGTTTCCGCCGACGCCAAGGAACTGGCCACCTATCGCCTCGCCAAATGCTACGAGATGCAGGGCCGGAGCGAGGACGCCATCGCCGCCTATCTCGCCATCGTCTTCCAGTACGAGGAAGAGGTGAGCCAGGGCAAACTGAGAGACTGGTTCTACCTCGCCCGCAGCGGCTACGACGCCGCCCGCCTGATGGAATTGCAGGGCGGGCAAAGCAACATTTGGCGCGCCGCCCGGGTCTATGAGCGCCTAGCCAGAACCGGCATCCCAACGGCCGGAGAGGCGCTCAAGAAGGCCGAGGACTTGCGGCGGACCCACAACCTGAGCAATTAGCGCCGCTCCGGACCTGCCGCCCCGGAGACGACGACGGAAACCAGCCAAGGAGGCAGGCCATGACAGTGTACGACAGCATCGTCGATTCAGTCGGGCACACGCCCTTGGTGCGCATCCGCCGGGTACTGGACGGTGCCCCGGCCACCGTCCTGCTCAAGATGGAATCGCGCAACCCGCTGGGCAGCGTCAAGGACCGCATCGCGGTCGCCATGATCGCCGACGCCGAGGCGCAGGGCCACCTGTTGCCGGGAGGAACCATCATCGAACCCACCAGCGGGAACACCGGCATCGGCCTCGCCTTCGTCGCCGCCGCCAAAGGCTACAAACTCATCCTCACCATGCCCGAAAGCATGAGCGTCGAACGGCGGCGCCTGCTGGCCATCCTCGGGGCCGAAGTGGTCCTCACCCCCGCCGAAACCGGTATGCCCGGCGCCATCGCCAAGGCCGAGGAACTGACTGCGGACACCCCCGGCGCCTGGATGCCCGGCCAGTTCTCCAACCCGGCCAACCCCGAAGCCCACTACCGCACCACCGGGCCCGAAATCTGGCGGGACACCAAGGGCGAAGTCGATCTCTTCGTCGCCGGAGTCGGCACCGGCGGCACCATCACCGGCATCGGCCGCTACCTCAGGGAGCACAATCCCGAAATTCTCCTCTTCGCCGTGGAGCCGGAGAATTCACCGGTCCTTTCCGGCGGTTGCCCGGGGCCCCACAAAATCCAGGGAATCGGCGCGGGATTCATCCCCGCCGTGCTCGATCAGGACCTGCTCGACGATGTGATCACCATCGCCGCCGCCGAGGCGGGCGACATGGCCCGGCGCCTCGCCCGAGAGGAAGGCATCCTCTGCGGCATCTCCGCCGGCGCCAACGTGGCCGCCGCCGTCCGCCTCGCCAAGCTCCCCGAGCACGAGGGGAAAACCATCGTCACCGTCATCTGCGACACCGGCGAACGCTATCTCTCCACCTGGCTCTTCGAGGACAAGGAATGACTGTGGACCCCGCCCCCCTGAGCGCCCTTCTGCGCCAGATGAGTTCCGTTCTCGTCGCCCATAGCGGCGGCGTGGACAGCACCCTCCTCGCCGTG
This sequence comes from Victivallales bacterium Lenti_02, assembly GCA_001603055.1. Taxonomy (GTDB): domain Bacteria; phylum Verrucomicrobiota; class Lentisphaeria; order Oligosphaerales; family Lenti-02; genus Lenti-02. The sequence continues at coordinate 4,055 of LVAZ01000208.1, read as the reverse complement.
CTCGCCGCCCGGGAACTCGGCACCCGCGCCCTCGCCGTCACCGTCCGCGCCCAGGCCATGCTCGAACGCGAACTCGAACTGGCCAGGGAAGTCTGCGCCCGCCACGGCGTCAACCACCGCTTCATCGACTTCGACCAGCTCGCCCTCCCCGAATTCGTCGCCAACGAGGCCGAACGCTGCTACCATTGCAAGAAAGCCATCTTCCTCCGGCTCCGCGAACTGGCCGACCGGGAGGGGCTCGCCCAGGTGGTGGACGGCGGCAACGTGGACGATCTCCGCGACTACCGGCCCGGCACCCGCGCCGTCCGCGAACTCGGCGTGCGCAGCCCCTTCCAGGAAATCGGCTGGGGAAAAGCCCAAATCCGCGCCGTCTCCCGCCAGCTCGGCCTGCCCACCGCCGACCTGCCCTCCGCCGCCTGTCTGGCCTCCCGCATCCCCTACGGCACGCCCATCACCGACCGGGCCCTGCGCCAGGTCGCCGCCGTCGAGCAGGCCCTCGACCGCCTCGGCATCCGCGGCGCCCGCGCCCGCCACCACGGCGACCTCGTCCGCCTCGAACTGCCCGAGGGCAGCCAGGACGCCCTGGCCGAACCGACCCGGCGCGACACCGTCGTCCAGGTCGCCAGCGAAGCCGGTTTCCGCTACGTCACCGTGGACCTTGTCCCCTATCGGACCGGGCGCATGAACGAAGCCCTGCCCCACGCTTGATTGGTTCCGTCCGCAGGGGATATTGCACGGAAGAATTCCGCCCGCGCGATCCTTCCCCCGGAGACGTGAACCATGCGCCCCTCCACCTGGCCCATCCTCACTTCCTACGACCAAGACCGCCTCGCCCGCATCGCCATGCCCCTCGGCGGCATCGGCACCGGCACCGTCTCCCTCGGCGGCCGCGGCCAGTTGCTCGACTGGGAAATCCAGAACCGCCCCAACAAGGGCAGCAAGGCCGCCGAGAACTTCGGCCTCCGCGACTACGGCGCCGCTTCGCTCTTCGTGCTCTACGCCAAACCCGCCGACGGCGAACCCGTGCTCCGCGCCCTCGAAGGCGTCCTTGAACCGCCCTACGAAGGCTCCCACGGTTCCGTGGCCGGCTTCCACGGTGTCCCCCGCTTCCGCAACTGCCAGTTCCATGCGGCCTACCCGCTGGCCCAGGTGAGTCTGGACGATCCCGCCGTGCCGCTCGCGGTCCGCCTCGAAGCCTTCAACCCCCTGATCCCCGGCGATGCCGAGCGCAGCGGCATCCCCCTCGCCTGCCTGCGCTACGTGCTGAGCAATCCCGGCGACCTCCCCGTGGCGGCCACCGTCTGCGGCACCCTCGCCAACCTCGCGGCGGGCAAAACCAAACGCAACCGGTTCCGCGCCGCGGACGGGCTGCGCGGCCTGGTCTTCGACGGGCTCGACGGCGACGAGAGCGCCCGCGAGTGGGGTACTCTGGTCCTGGCCACCGACGCGGCGGATGTTTCCGCCAAGCCTCTCTGGCCCCAGGAAAGCTGGCGGCGGCCCCTGCTCCATTTCTGGGACGATCTCGCGGCCGACGGCAAACTCGACGCCGCACCGGCGGAGACGACGGAAGGCACCGCCTTCGGCTCCCTCGCCGCCTCGGCCACCGTGCCGCCCGGCGGCACCGCCACAATCACCTTCTGCCTCGCCTGGCACTTCCCCAACCGCTACAACTGGTCCCCCGGCACCGTCGATTGCGCCTGCGGCACCAAGCAGCTCAACCCCGCCGACCGCATCGGCAACTACTACACCGGCCAGTACGCCGACGCCTGGGACGTGGCCGCCCGCGAATTCCCCCGCCTGCCGGAGCTGGAGCGCCGGACCGTCGCCTTCGTCCAGGCCGTCTGCGACTCGGACCTCCCCGCCGAAATCAAGGAGTCCGCCCTCTACAACGCCAGCACCCTGCGCAGCGAAACCTGCTTCCGCACCCCGGACGGCATGTTCTACGGCTGGGAGGGCTGCTGCGACGGCGGCGGCTGCTGCTCGGGAAGCTGCACCCATGTCTGGAACTACGAGACCACCACCCCCTACCTCTTCGGCGACCTCGCCCGCCGCATGCGCGAAATCGAATTCCTCCACTGCACCCAGCCCGAAACCGGCCAGATGAGCTTCCGCGTCGCCCTCCCCCTCGACCGCGAAAAGGGCCAGGGCGCGGCCGCCGCCGACGGCCAGATGGGCTGCATCATGAAGGTCTACCGCGAGTGGCGGCTGTGCGGCGACACCGCCTGGCTCCGCAAACTCTGGCCCCGCGTCCGCAAGGCCCTCGAATTCGCCTGGATTCCCGGCGGCTGGGACGCCGACCGCGACGGCGTCATGGAAGGCTGCCAGCACAACACCATGGACGTCGAATACTACGGCCCCAACCCCCAGATGGGAACCTGGTATCTCGGCGCCCTCCGCGCCGCCGAGGAAATGGCCAAAATCGTCGGCGAAACCGATTTCGCCGCCACCTGCCGCGACCTCTTCGAGCGGGGCGGCGCCTGGCTCGACGAGCACCTCTTCAACGGCGAGTACTACGAGCACGAAATCCGGCCCCCCGCCCGGCCCGAGGACGTGGCCCCCTCCCTCAAACTCCACATGGGCGCCAAGGACGTCACCAAGCCGGACCTCCAGCTCGGGCCGGGCTGCCTCGTGGACCAGCTCGTCGGCCAGTACCTCGCCCATGTCTGCGGTCTCGGCTACCTGCTCAAGCCCGAGCATGTGGCGCGCACCCTCGACTCCATCATGACCTACAACTTCCGCGACTCCCTCTACGACCACTTCAACAACATGCGCAGCTACGCGCTCAACGACGAGGCCGCCCTGCTCATGGCCAGCTACCCCCGCGGCGGCCGCCCCGAGTCCCCCTTCCCCTATTTCAACGAAGTCATGACCGGCTTCGAGTACTGCGCGGGAACCCATCTGCTCTACGAGGGCATGGAGGAACCGGGGCTCGCCGTCATCCGCGCCATCCGCAACCGCTACGACGGCAAACGCCGCAGCCCCTTCAACGAGGCCGAATGCGGCCACCACTACGCCCGCGCCATGGCCGCCTGGACCGGCATCCTCGCCTGGACCGGGTTCCAGTACGAGGCCGCCACCGGCAGCCTCGCCTTCGCCCGCGAAGGCTTCTTCTTCTGGTCCACCGGCGACGCCTGGGGCACCATCGACATCACCCCCGAGCAGGCTACCCTCCAGGTGGTCGAGGGCGAACTCGCCCTCCGCCGCCTGCGCGTGGCCGACTGGGGATACGCCGAAACCGACGGCCCCGTCCCGGCCGGCACCACCCGCCAACTCCCCCTTCGCCGGTCCTAACCACTCCTCTCCCGGAGGCTGGCCATGCCCGCTCTGCGCTTCACCGCCGCCGACAAGCCCGCCGCGTTCCAGCTCGCCGACTGCCTCGGCCTCGCCGCCCGCCCCCCCCAGGGCAACGATCCCTTCCTCGACCTGCGCGGCGAGGGAATCGGCGCCCCCGTGCCGGAATCCGCAGGCGATGGCGGCTATTGCCGCCGCTTTGCCAACGGCCTCCGGGCCGAGACCCGCTTCGAGCAAGTCGGCGAAGCCGTCTGGCAGCGCCGGGACACCCTCCGCAACGAGGGGGCCAACGAGCTGGTGCTCACCGAACTGGCCAGCCGGTTCGACCTCGCGCGGGGAGAGTACGAACTCTACAGCCAGGCCGGCGGCTGGTGCGGCGAAAGCCAGGGCGGCTGGCAGACCCTGACTCACGGTTCCCGCGAATTCTCCTGCGAACACGGGCGGACCACCCAGAACTCGACCCCCTTCCTGGCCGTGCGCTGTGCCGGCAACGATGCCGGTGTCGCCTTCCACCTGCTCCCGCGCGGCAACTGGCGCATCGCCGCGCATACCCGGCGGGATGCGGGCTGGCAGGCCCCCAGCCTGACCCTGAGCTTCGGCCCCCATGAGCCCGAGGGCCTGCGTCTGACCCTCCAGCCGGGCGAGGAATACACCCTGCCCACGCTTCTCCTCGTCGCCTTTCCGGCCGACAAAATCGAAGCGGCCGCCCCCCCGCTCCACATCGCCGTGGCGCACACCCTCCCCCCGTTCCCCCAGCCTCCCCC
>LVAZ01000207.1 GCA_001603055.1 Victivallales bacterium Lenti_02 | reverse complement strand
CCCCTCCCCTCCCGCCGCCGGACCCGACGGTTCCCTATCCCCTGCCGCCCCTGGACCTGTTCGGGGAACCGCCACCCCCCGTCGAGCACGACCCCGCCGAAATCGAGGAACAGCGCGAAACCATCCAGGGGACCATCGACAGTTTCGGCATCGACGCCGAAGTCGGCCACGCCACCCGCGGCCCACGCGTCACCCTCTTCGAGGTGAACGTGGCCCAGGGGGTCAAGGTCGAGGCCATCGCCCGCATCGCCAACAACCTGGCCATGGACCTCGCCGCCGTCAGCCTGCGCATCCTCGCCCCCATGCCGGGCCAGGACTACGTGGGTATCGAGGTGCCCAACCGCACCGCCGAGACCGTCCCCCTCGGCGAACTCCTCGGCGGCGAACTCTGGCGGCGCACCCGCGCCACCCTCCCCCTCCTCATCGGCCGCGACATCCGGGGTTCGGACGTGATCCTCGATCTGGCCAAAGCCCCCCATCTGCTGGTCGCGGGTGCCACCGGCAGCGGCAAATCCGTCTGCCTGAACAGCATGCTCATGTCCCTCCTGTTCCGCTTCCCCCCCGAGGAGCTGCAACTGCTCCTGGTGGACCCCAAGGTGGTCGAATTCGCCGTCTACAACCAGCTTCCCCACCTCGTCGCCCCCGTCATCAGCGACGTCCAGGTGGTGGTCCTGGCCCTGCGCTGGGTGATCGGCGAAATGGAGCGCCGCTACCGGCTCATGGCCAAAGTCGGCGCGCGCCACCTCGCGGGCTTCAACAGCCGCCCCCCCGACCCCGAGCCCGTCCTCGACGACGAGGGCCAGCCCGTCCCCGCCAAACTCCCCCGCATCGTCCTGGTGATCGACGAGCTGGCCGACATCATGATGACCGCCCGCCAGGACGTCGAGCAGTCCCTCGCCCGCATCGCCCAGATGTCCCGCGCCGTCGGCATCCACACCATCATCGCCACCCAGCGCCCCAGCGTCAACGTCATCACCGGCATCATCAAGGCCAACTACCCCACCCGCATCGCCTTCCGCGTCGCCTCCCAGTTCGACTCGCGCACCATCATCGACGGCAAGGGCGCGGAATCCCTCCTCGGCCAGGGCGACATGCTCTTCCAGGCCCCCGGCGCCAGCCGCCTCGAACGCATCCAGGGCGCCCTGGTCGAGGATGCCGCCATCGAGGCCGTCGTCCAGCACCTCGCCCAATGGCGTCCCGCCCAGTTCGACCCCGACCTCTTCGCCGGCCCGGAAGCAACCGCCGGGCCGGTCGGCGAACCCGATCCCGCGACCGAGGACGAGGACGAGGAACTGGTCCGGCAGGCCATCGAGAGCATCCTGCGCGACCGCCGCGCCTCCACCAGCTACCTCCAGCGCCGCCTCCGCATCGGCTACAACCGCGCCGCCACCATCATGGAAATCCTCGAGGAGCGCGGCATCGTCGGCCCCCAGACCGGCAGCGCCAAACGCGAGATACTCATCGGCAACGACGGGGAATGGGACCTCCCCGACAACTCCTCCGACACGCCGTAGCCCGCGCCGGCGAACCCGGCTTCAGAATCCGGCGCGGTGGAGGTCGTCCATGCCGAGTTTGGAGCCGGCGGCGAGGGCGTGGCCGCGGACGATGTATTTGCCGACGAGATCGGCCTCGAGGTTCACGGGACTGCCGGCCGCGAGCTGGGGGAGATTGGTCGCCTGCCAGGTGTGGGGGATGATGCGCAGCGAGAAACTGGCGTCGTCGAGGTCGGCGATGGTGAGGGACACCCCGTTGACGGCGATGCTGCCCTTGGGGATGACCAGGGCGCGGAGGGCCTCGGGCAGGGCGATGGTCAGCACGATGTCCTCGCCCGCATGGCCGACGCGGAGGACGGGGGCGGTGGTGTCGATGTGGCCGCTCACCAGATGCCCGCCGAGCCGGTCGCCGAAGCGGAGGGCGCGTTCGAGGTTCACCTTGCCGCCGACGGGGACGGCCCCGAGATTGGTGCGGTTCAGGGTCTCGTTGAGGGTATGGAAGCGGACCATGCCCTCGGCCACGGACTCGACGGTGAGGCAGGCGCCGTTGACGGCGATGCTGTCGCCGAGTTTGATCTCGCGGGCGGGAAGGCTGGTGCGGACGGCGAGTTTGGCGGCGTTGCCCAGGGGGGTGCGGCCGGTGAGTTCGCCCACGTCTTCAATCAATCCGGTAAACATCGCGGCAGTTTCCTTGCAGGAGTAGATCGTCGCCGACCCGTTCGACACGGAGCCGGTCCAGTTGCCAGGCATCGTCCAGGCTGGTCCGTTCGGGACCGCCGACGGCGGGACGGCTGTCGCGCCCGCCGAGAATCTTGGGGGCCAGGAAGAAGGCCACCCGGTTCACCACCCGCGCGGCCAGAGCCGAGGCGGCGAGTTCGCCGCCGCCTTCGAGCAGGAGGGCGGTGACATTCTGCCGGCCCAGCTCGGCGAGCAGGGCCACCCACTCCCCGGGGGTGCGGGGTTTCACCGTGCGCGCGTCCCGCCGGGCCAGGCGGCAGTCGGGCGGGAGCGGACGGCTGGTCCAGACCAGCGGCAGGGGCTGGCAGGGCCAGTCGCGGGGGGTGCGGACGGTGAGGGAGGGATCGTCCCGGCGCACGGTTTCGCCGCCGACCATGATCGCGTCGCACCACTGGCGCAGGCGCTGCACCCGGCGGCGCGCGGCGGGACCGGTGATCCACTGGGACTGCCCCGCCGCCGTGGCGATTTTGCCGTCGAGGGTGGTGGCCAGCTTGAGCAGCACATAGGGCCGCCGCTGGGTGATCCACCAGAAAAACGCCTCGTTCAGCTCGCGGCATTCGCCTTCCAGGACTCCCGTCCGCACCTCGATTCCCGCCGCGCGCAGGTCCTCGATCCCCTTTCCCGCATGGGCCGGATTCGGGTCGGTGCAGCCCACCACGACCCGGGCGACGCCCGCCGCCAGGATGGCCTCGGTGCAGGGCGGCGTGCGGCCATGGGTGCGGCAGGGTTCGAGGGTGACGTAGAGGGTCGCCCCCCGCGCCACGTCGCCCGCCGCGCGCAGTGCGTGGACCTCGGCATGGGGGGTACCGGCCAGCCGGTGGAACCCCGCGCCCACTTCCCGGCCTTCGCGCACCACCACGGCCCCGACCAGGGGGTTCGGGCTGGTCCGCCCCCAGGCCTGCCGGGCCAGGCGCAAGGCCCGGCGCATCCATTTCCGGTCTTCGGGCATGGTCAGTTCCCTCCCTCGATCCAGCCGCCGCCCGCCACCTCGTCGCCCACATAGGCCACGGCGAACTGGCCCGGAGTTACGGCGGCAACCGGCTCGGCGAATTCCAGCGTGGCATTCGAGTTGTCCGTCCACCGCAGACGGGCGGGCACGGGGCGCATGTTGTAGCGGAGCTGGGCCAGCACCGCCAAATCCGCAACGGGTTCGGTTCCGACCCAGTTGAACCCGCCCAGCCGGACCGCGCGGGCCAGCAGGTCGGCACGCTGCCCGACCACCACCTCGTTGCGGACCAGATCAGTCCGCAGCACGTACCAGGGACCGCCGCCGAGGCCGAGGCCGTGGCGCTGGCCAATCGTGTAGCGGAAAGCGCCCGGATGGGTGCCCAGTTCCCTGCCTTCCTGGGTGACGATGGCGCCGGGACGGACCAAATCCGGGCGCTGGCGGGCGAGAAAGGCCGCGCAGTCGCCGTCGGGAATGAAACAGAGGTCCTGGCTTTCCGCCTGGCTGTGGGGCACCAGCCCGAGCGAGTCGGCAAGCGCCTTCACCGCGCGTTTCTCCATGTCGCCCAGCGGAAAGCGGGCGCGGCCGAGCTGTTCCTGGCCGAGTCCGGCGAGGAAGTAGCTCTGGTCCTTGGCGGCGTCCGCGCCCCGGCGCAGCCCGACGCGGCCGGCGGCGTTCCGCCCGGTCCGCACATAGTGCCCGGTGGCCAGGGCCGAACAACCGTCCGCCAGCGCCAATTCCAGCATCAGGCCGAACTTGACCGCCACGTTGCAGCGGACGCAGGGCGAAGGCGTGCGGCCCCGCGCATACTCGTCCACGAACGGCCCGACGATGCGCCGGCGGAACGCCTCGCCCAACTCCACCACCCGGTGGGCAATGCCCAGCTTCGCCGCCACATCCCGCGCCCGCTCGATATGGGCCTCCGAGGACTTGCTGGAAGGCTCGCTCCACAGGCGCAGGGTGAAGCCGCGGACCTCGCAGCCCTGCTCCGCGAGCAGATGGGCCGCGAGCGAACTGTCGGTGCCGCCGGACATGCCGATGCCGATGATGGGGCGCGATGGGGTCATGGAAATCCTGTCGTGTCGTAGCGCAAGCCTATTGCCCAACCCGCCTCCCGTCAAGCGGCGCCGGGGCCAACCGCTCCGCCACGCCACGTTCCTACCCGGATCGCCGAAAAATCGTGCGCCATCCCAGTTGACAGCGCGGAATCCCGGATTACTTTTAGTGCCGTTCTGTCCCCATCGTCTAGTGGCCCAGGACATCGGGTTCTCATCCCGAAAACAGGGGTTCGACTCCCCTTGGGGATGCCAAGGCATCATGGCCGGGCTCGCGTTTGCGGGTCCGGCTTTTTCCTTGATGGCAGGAGGAATGGCGCGATGACTCCGATGGTGTTCGCCCTGGTTTTTGCCTCGGCGGCGATTCATGTGGGCTGGAACGCGCTGGGCAAGCGCAGCGAGGACAAGGTCGGCTTCGCGCTGGCGACGCTGCTGGTGAGCACGACCCTGTTGATCCCGCTATACCTCGCGCGCCGCCTGCTGGCGCCCGGTCCGTGGACGGGAACCAGCCTGGTCTGCGTGGCCGTCTCGGGGCTGTTCGAGGCCCTGTATTTCACGCTGCTGTTTTCGGCCTACCACCATGTGGACCTGTCGGTGGCCTATCCCCTGAGCCGGGGAGTGGCGCCGGTGTTCGCCCTGGTGGCTGGCGGCCTGCTGATGGGGGATTGGCTGACCCTGCCGGAGGGAACTTCGGTGGCGGTGGTTCTGGCGGGCGTGGCGGCGGTGAGTTGCTCCGCCTTCCACCGGGACGCCTCGGGCAAGACGGGGCTGGGGGTGCTGTTCGCGGTGGCGACGGGGGCGATGATCGCGGGCTACCATGTGGTGGACCGGCAGGCCATGCGGCAGACGGCGAAGCCGGACTTCTACGAATTCCTCTTCGTGAAACACCTCTGGATCGTGCTATTCCTGGTGCTGCTGGTGTTTCTGCGGGGGAACGGGGTGCGCCGCCGGGTGCTGGGGGAATGGCGGCGGTCGCCGGGGACGGTGGTGGCCGTCGGCGTGATGACGCCGCTGGCCTATTTCCTGATTCTGGTGGCGCTGACCCGGGGCACGGCGGCCCATGTGAGCGCCGGGCGCAACCTGGGGATTGTGCTGAGCACGCTGGTGGGCAAACTGGCCCTCGGGGAGAGGGTGCGGCCCTCCCGCTGGCTGGGCGTGGCGGCGATCATCCTGGGCATTCTGGCCCTGGTGGTCCTGAGCGCGCGCTGAACGGGTTGCGGTCCGGCCTTTTCCGGGGCATGTTACCGGCCTTTTCCACCATTCCCCGACTCGGGTGGCACCCATGACGGCAATCCGCCAAACCATCGAACTCTACTCGAAACTGGTCCGCGCCCTGGTGATGGGGCTGGCCGCAGTCGGCACTCTGGCGATTCTGACCATGATGGGGGTGACCTGCGTCGATGTGGTGATGCGGATGTTCGGGACGGCCCTGCGGGGCTCGGCGGACCTGGTGCGAGTGACGGGGGCGATGGCGGCGGGCTGCGCCCTGCCCTACACGACGGCAGTCAAGGGCCATGTGGCGGTGGAGTTCTTCTTCCAGCGCCTGGGGCGGACCGGCCGCGTGCTGGTGGACACCCTGATGCGCCTGCTGGGCATGGCCCTGTTCACCAGCTTCTCCTGGTGCTGCGCGCGGCTCGCCCGGCAGTACCACACCCCGCTGGTCGAGGTCTACGACACCCTGCCGATTCCCAAGGCCGCCGTGCTCTACCTGCTCTCCTTCTGCTGCGGCGTGGTGGTGCTGGTGACCCTGCACAACATGCTGCATCCCGGTCGGGAGATGATCAAGCCATGAGTCCCGAGATGCAGGGTGTCCTGGGTTGTCTGGCCTTGCTGCTGCTGCTGATGGGCAGCATGCCGGTGGCCTATGCCATGGCCCTGGTGGGCGTGGTGGGAATCTGGTCGCTGAGCGGCCTGCCGGCCGCGATGTTCACCCTCGGCAGCGAGCTGTTCGCGAACTTCGAGAACGGCAGCCTGACGGTGATTCCCCTGTTCATCCTGATGGGCCAGGTTTCCTTCCACTCGGGCATCAGCGGGCGCCTGTTCGAGGCGGCCTACCGCTGGCTCGGGCCGCTGCCGGGCGGCCTGGCCATGGCCACGGTGGGCGCCTGCACCGGCTTCGGAGCCATCTGCGGCTCGGGTCCGGCCACGGCGGCGACCATGGCGGCCGTGGCCCTGCCGGAGATGCGGCGGCGCGGCTACAGCATGGAGCTGGCCAGCGGTTCCGTGGCGGCGGGCGGCAGCCTCGGCATGATGATCCCCCCGAGCGTGGTCTTCATCGTCTACGGCATCATGACCGAGCAGTCGCCGGGCGACCTGTTCATCGCGGGAATTCTGCCCGGCCTGATGCTGGCCCTGCTCTTCTGCCTGACCATCTATGTCATCTGCCGGCGCCATCCCCGGCAAGGCCCCGCCTCGCCCCCGTCCACCTGGGCGGAGAGATTCCGCTCCCTGGCGGGGATCGGGGAGACCCTGGCGCTCTTCGCGCTGGTGATCGGGGGCATGTTCGGCGGCCTGTTCACCCCGGTCGAGGCGGCGGCGGTGGGCGCGGCCGGCAGCATCGGCCTCGCCCTGCTCCGGCGGCAGCTCACCTGGCGCGGCTTCCGCCGCTCCCTGATCGAAACCGCCCGGACCTCCTGCATGGTGATGATGATCGTGGCCGGAGCCATGATCTTCGGCCGCTTCCTCGCCGCCACCACCCTCACCACCCGCATCGCCGACACCCTGGCCAACCTGCCTCTACCCGGCTTCCTGGTGATCGCGGGCATCATCCTCTTCTATCTGGTCGCGGGCTGCTTCGTGGACGCTCTGGCGCTGGTCCTGCTGACCGTCTCGGTGTTCGCCCCGGTGGTGACCAAGCTGGGCTACGATCCGGTCTGGTTCGGCGTGATCATCGTGGCGGTGACCCAGATGGGGGTGATCTCCCCGCCGGTCGGGGTGAACGCCTACGTGGTGAGCGGAATCGCGCGGGACATCCCTCTCCAGGCTGTGTTCAAAGGCGCGCTGCCCTTCCTGGGGGCGCTGATCGCGGGCACGGCTCTGATGATCGTCTTCCCCGGCATTTGCCTCTACCTGCCCCAGCATGGCCCGAAGGGAATGGGCCTGCTGGCCGGACTCGGCGCTCTGGTGCTCGTGCAGGCGGGAGGACTGCTGCTGGCCGCCCGCGGGCTGCGGATCGGGAACGCGAGCTACGGGCAAGCCTGCGCGGCGACCCTGGGCCACCTGCTGCTGGTGCCGGCGGTCCTGCATCTGCTGGCGAGAACCGGGCTGTCCTCCGGAGTCGCCGGTGTTGGGTTCAGCCTGCTCATGGGCGCGTGGCTGGTCCGGACCGTGTTCCGGACCGCCTGGCGGCGGGCGGTTCCCGCCTGGGGCGCGGCCGCGCTCTGCTGGCTCGCCCTGGCCTGGCTCGCCGCACGGGCCGGCCACACCATCTCCGCCCTGCTCTAGGGGTTCCATACGCTGCGAGGTTCCCTCATGGACAACAACCAGTTCCCCGCGAGTCCCTACCGGCACGTCCTGTTCTGCACCGACTTCTCCCCCAACGCGGACTTCGCCTTCGACTTCGCGGTGGACACGGTCCGCCGCCGGCCGGGCTGCATCCTCACCCTCCTCCATGTGCTGCCCGAGCCGGACGCCCAGTTCTGGAAAACCTATCTCTACGAAGTGGACGACATCGACGTCAAGGCCAAAGCCGCCATCGACCGCAAGGTGGCCGAGAGCTACCTCCCCCGCGTCCCCGAGGGCGTCGATTTCAGGGTTGCATTCCGGATCGGTCGGGACTATATCAAAATCCTCGAATTCGCCGAAGAACAGGATATCGACCTGGTGGTCATCGGCCGCCAGGGGCATTCCGCCTTTGGCACGGTATTGTTTGGCAACGTGACGGAGCGGGTCGCCCGCAAGGCCCCCTGCCCCGTTCTGGTGATTCCTCTGGACTACGAAAAGCGCCTGGCCGCGCGAAAGGAACTGGATCATGCCGATCGAGACTAGCCTCAAGGAACTGATCGTCGAACGCCTCTTCCTGGACCTCGACCCCGCCGAGATCGAGGACGAGACCGAGCTGGCCGAGTACGGCGTCGATTCCTTCCTCCTCCTCGAACTGATCGTCGCCATGGAGGAAATGTTCGAGGTCCAGTTCGTGCAGACCGACATCACCGCCGAAACCCTGAAGTCGGTGAAGGCCCTGGCCGACCTGATCCGCTCGAAGCAAGGGTGAGCACGGTGCGCCGGGCGCTCTCCATCCTGACTCTGGCCCTGGCTCTGCCGGCAACGGCAAGCCTCTTCGACTGGGGTTGGCGGGCACCCCTCGACGAACCCGCCCGCTGGCAGCGGCAGCCCGGCTGGCTGACCAATCCGGACGGGACGGCGGCGGTGGCGCGGGACGGCGACGCCCTGCGTTTCACGGTGCCCGCCGCCGGGCGGGGCATGAAGTGGTCCCTGCCGGGCGTCAACGCCGCCATCCCCGACGCCCCCTATCTGCTGCTCGAATACCGGGCGCGGGGAGTGCGCACCACCTCCACCGACTATTTCCTCTACCTCGACGACGGCGGCAAGCGCGAGACGCGGGCCGTGCAGTTGGACGCGCTGGCGGCCGACGGCGAATGGCACACCCTGGCCCGCGACCTGCGGGAAGTGGCCGAATCCGCCGCCTTCTCGGCCATCGCCATCCAGGTGCAGGCGACAGCCGACAGCCCCGCCGAAGTCTGGATTCGCAATCTGCGCCAGGTGGCCGAACCGCCGCCCGAGCTGGCCGCGCCGGCCCGGCCCCTCCCCCCGGACGCACGCCTGCCTCTGGCGGCATCCGAATGGGTGGCGCGCCCCGGCTGGCTGGGCAATCCCGCCGAGAACCCCGCCGCCACCGTCGCCGAAGACAGCGTCCGCTTCACCGTGCCGACTGTCGGCAAGGGCATGAAATGGAGCTGGTTCCTGCCCGGGGAAACCAGTCTGGCCGACCACCGCTACCTGGCGGTCCGCTACCGGGCCACCGGGCTGGCCGGCGGGGGCGACTACGCCCTGTGCGTGCTGGGGACACGGTCGGCGGCGGGCCGCGACTACGCGGCGGTCCTGCCCCCCGGCACCTGGCGCGCGGACGGGGCCTGGCACCTGGCCACGATGGACCTGGCCGCAGTGGCCAAGGAGTTCCCCCGGATCACCGGGCTGGCCGTGCAGGCCCAGGCCCAAGCCCCCGACGCCACCCTGGAAATCGCCGAAATCGCCCTGCTCTCCCGGCTCCCGGCCGAACGGGCGAGCGACTGGTTCGGCGACACCGTCCCGGCCCGCGCGGCGGATTTGCGGCCCCTGCCCCTGCCGGCCACCGGACGCGCGACCCTGGACGAGGTCCTGGCGGCGGCCCGGGTCGCCGACTGGCCCGCCGGGCGCCGGGTCCGGCATGGCATTCCCTTCGAC
>LVAZ01000206.1 GCA_001603055.1 Victivallales bacterium Lenti_02 | reverse complement strand
CTACACCGCCACCTGGCACAACCCCCGCACCGGCGAAGCCCTCCCCGCCCCGGCCCTCCCCCCCAACCATTCGGCCCTCCCCCAGGCCCCGGACGCCCAGGACTGGCTCCTCATCCTCCGCAAAACCAATCTCTGAATCAGAACGGGGAGGCCGGGCGGCGGAGGCGGGGCAGAACTTCCTCGACGGGCAGGCCGACGACGTTGCTCTCCAGCCCGACGATATGGTCCACCAGCATCCCGCCGTGGGCCTGAATGCCGTAGGCCCCCGCCTTGTCGAGCGGATTCACCCGCGCGAAATACGCCGTGATGGCGGCTTCGTCCAGAACCCGGAAATGGACCTCGGTGCAGCACGTCCACACCTCGGGCGGACGGGGCGAGGGCCAGTGGAGGCAAACCCCCGTCAGCACCCGGTGGCAGCGCCCGGAAAGCTGGCGGAGCGTGGCGCGGGCGGCTTCGAGATCGGCGGGTTTGCCGAAGATTCGCCCGTCCAGCACCACCACCGTGTCCGCCCCGAGCACCGGCACCGCCGGGCGGAGCCGGGCGACGGTCGCCGCCGCCTTGGCCAGGGCCAGCCGCTCCACATGGGCGGCGGGCGGCTCGCCGGGCAGCGGAGTCTCGTCCACGTCCACCGGGCAGACCGTCACCGCCACCCCCGCCCGCCGCAGCAGATCGAGCCGCCGGGGCGAGGCGGAGGCGAGAATCAGCGGGATCGGGACGGCGGCGCTCACTTCTTGCGCCAGCCCTTGCGCCGGTCCTTGTGCCGCTTGTTGGCCTGATAGCTCTCCTCCTGCTTGGCCTTGACCCCGCGCGCGGCCCGCCGGGTGCCGTCGCCGGGATTGTCGCCCTGACGGCGTTCCCGCACTTCGAGCCAGATGGGCAGACCCGCCTCCGGAAAGAAGGCGTCGCGCAGACGGTTCTCGAGAAATTGCAGATAGTTCGCCGGACAGCAGTCCCGGTTGTTGGCGAAGAGGATGATGTGCGGCGGGGGGTTGCCCACCATGGTGCCGTAGAAGACCTTGAACCGCTTGTTGCCGACCGGCGAGGGCGGCGTCCGCGCCAGGGTGTCCTGCAGGAACTGGTTCAGCACCGAGGTCGGAATCGTGATCTGCATCTGCTCGCGGAGCGCCAGGATGTGTTCGAGGATGCCCGCGAAATTGTAGCCGCTGAGGGCGCTGATGACGTGCATCGGCGCATGCTGCATGAAGACCAGCCCCCGCCGGATTTCCGCCGCCAGCTCGCGCTGCTTCGTCTCCCCGGACACCAGGTCCCACTTGTTCACCAGCAGGATGCAGGGCTTGCGCTCGTCGCAGATCATCCGGGCGATGCGGCGGTCCTGGGCGGTGCCGGGGTCGGTGCCGTCGATCACCAGCAGCACCACGTCGGCCCGCCGGATGGCGCTCTGCGCGCGGGCGGCGCTGAAGAACTCGACCACCGTGTCCACGCTGCTCCGGGGGCGCAGCCCGGCGGTGTCGATGAAGACGGCCGGAACCTCCTCGTCCCCGTCGCGCAGGACCACGGGCACGTCGATGGCGTCGCGGGTGGTGCCCGCGATGTCGCTCACCATCACCCGGTCCTCGCCGAAGATGCGGTTCACCAGCGACGACTTGCCCACGTTGGGCCGCCCGACCACGGCGATGCGCAGGGCGTTGTCCTGCGGCGGCTCGCCCGCCACCGGAATCTGGCGCAGCACCTGGTGGATCAGCTCGTCGAAGCCCTGGTTGTGGGTGCAGGTGGTGGGCATGATGTCGCGCACGCCGAGCCGGGCGAACTCCCCGGCCGCGCCCTCGCGCAGAGGCCCGTTGTCCGCCTTGTTGGCGGCGACGACGATCGGCAGCTCGGCCTGCATCATGAACTCGCGGATCTGCTCGTCCTGGGGGGTCATGCCGTCGAGGCAGTCCACCACCCAGATCAGCGCGTCGGCCTCGGCCACGATCGCCGCCACCTGGTCGCGGATCAGGCCGTCGAAGATGTCCGGCCCCTTCCGCTCGTGCGGATGGATGCCCAGGCCCCCCGTGTCCACCAGCAGAAAATGCCGCCCGCCGTAGTGGGCCGGGGCGGCCACCCGGTCGCGGGTCACCCCGCTCTGCTCGTGGACAATCGAGATGCGCCGACCGACCAGACGGTTGAAGATGGCGGATTTGCCCACATTGGGACGGCCGACGATGGCCACGATGGGAAGACGGGATTCAGGCGCCATGCGGCGTCTCCTAGGTAGTCGCCGGGGCGCAGAGGCCCAGGCAGTGATCGAGGCGGAGCAGAGAGCGGTCGCGGCCGAGCAGGGCCAGGGTCTCGTAGACCCCGGCACCCACGCCGCAGCCGGTGACCGCCACGCGGACCGGTTGGTTCAGTTTGCCCTCGGCGATGCCGTGGGCGGCCTCGGCGCCGTGAATCGCCGCCTCGAGCGCCGCCGGGTCCGTGAAATCCGCGGCGGCGAGACGTCCGCGCAGATCGCGCAGCGCCGCCGGCGTCTCGTTCTTGGCCACGAATTTCTGCACCGCCTTGTCGTCGTACTCGGGAACCGGCAGGAAGAAATACGCCCAGTCGGCCACGTCGGCGAACAGCTTCGTCCGGCTCTGCAGCAGGGCGGCCACGCGGGCGAAATACTCGTCCTCGACCCCGGCGAACCAGGGCAGGGCGGCGGCGGCCTCCCGGCAGGCCGCGACGAACGCCGCCGCCGGCATCTCCGCCAGATACTGCCCGTTCAGATTCTGCAGCTTGCGCAAATCCACCTGGGCCGAGGACTGCTGCACCCGGTCGAGGCTGAAGGCCGCGGCCAGCTCCTCGCGGCTCATCTTCTCGCGGTCGTCCCCCGGCGACCAGCCGAGCAGGGTCAGATAGTTGAACAGGGCCTCGGGCAGGAAGCCCTTGTCCCGGAAATCCCCCACGAAGGCGTCGCCGTCGCGCTTGCTGTACGGTTTGCCCTGGGCGTTCACGATCATCGGCAGATGCCCGTAGCGGGGGGGCACGGCCCCCAGCGCGGCGAACAGGAAAATGTGGCGGTAGGTGTTCTCCACATGGTCGTCGCCCCGGATGATGTGGGTGATGCCCTGGGTGATGTCGTCGCACACGTTCGCCAGATGGAACACCGGGCTGCCGTCGCTCCGCACAATCACCAGGTCCTTCATATTGTCCAGCGGCTTCGCCAGCTCGCCCTTCACCAGATCGGTGTAGGTGATCTGCCGCCGGGTGAACTCGAGCCGGGAGGCCCCGGGCAGCGTGAACGAGGCCCCGCCGTCCAGCACCTCCGCCAGATGCTCGTCCAGCGCGAACAGGCAGGCCCCGGCGGCATCGAGCACCCGCAGATTCAGGAACCCGGCCAGACAGCCCCCGCCGGGCATCGGCTTGCCCTTGCTCGAGATGCCCGAAAACTCGACTCCCGCCGCGGACACCACCACCGGCTCCTCGGGATGGACCGCCAGCTCGGCGGGACCGGCCACCCGCACCCCGGGCACCCGTTCCGCCGCGAAGGGAATGCGGAACAGAACCGCCTCCTCGCCGCCCCCCTTGGCCAGCCGGTAGGCGTCGCCCTGCTCCAGCAGCCGCTGCGCCGCCGCCAGATGCACCTCGCGCTGGCTCGTCTGGTACATCGTCTCCCCATCCGTGTCCAGCTTCAGCCACGCCATCACATCGAGCAGCGTCGCGATCGCCGCAGGCGTCGAACGCTCCAGGTCCGTGTCCTCGATCCGCAGCAGGAACTGCCCGCCCTCGTGCCGGGCGAACAACCAGTTGAAAATCGCCGCCCGGATGTTGCCGATATGCACATGCCCCGTCGGCGAAGGGGCGAATCGAACTCGAACTGTCATGGGAATCCGTCTTTCTGTCGCGTCTGCCTGCCGCCGCGCCGAACCCGGCACCGTGCGGACCCATACTATACCCTTGCGCAAGGGTACCTTAAAGCCGTCCCCCGGAGTTTGCCGGAAGTAGGGGCGAGGCTAAACCCTCGCCCGGCCCCCCGCCAACCGAAAAGGGATGCATGCCTCCATTTGGCGCATTCCCGATTTCCCAGCCCCCCCCAGGTAACGGCACATCGTTCCTTGGCCAACAAAACCCAAGGGGAGAGCCCGTCTCCGTTCAGCTCCCGGGGAACCCCAAACTCCGAACCCCGAACCCCGACT
>LVAZ01000016.1 GCA_001603055.1 Victivallales bacterium Lenti_02 | reverse complement strand
GGCTAGGGCGGCGCGCCCCCTTCCGGAATGGCCCGCACGACGGTCAGATTGGTGCCCGATGATTCGCTCATGGCGGGTAATTTACCGTTGCCGGGGCCATCCCGCCAGCAGGTTCCCGCCGCGCCGATTTGGAACGAGCCCCGGTTCGGATAGAGTAGCGCCGGATTTTTGGTTGGTTTCGATGCAAACTCCAATGAGGACACGGGTATGCCAAAGATCGTATTCATCGGGGCCGGCAGCGGCTTCGGCGCCCAGTCGGCGGTGGACATTCTGTCGTTTCCCGAGCTGCGCGACTGCGAGCTGGTTCTGGTGGACGTGAACCCGAACCACCTCGAACCGGTGGCCGAGTACGCCCGCAAGGTGGTGGCCCACTACGACGCCCCGGCCAGGGTGCGCACCGCCAGCGAATGGCGCGGCGGCGTGCTCGACGGCGCGGACTATGTGATGACCTCCTTCGCCCAGGGCGGCCCCGCCTACAACGGCGTCCCCTACCATCACGAAATCGCGATTCCGGCCAAGTACGGCATCCCCCAGTGCGTGGCCGACACGGCCGGCATCGGCGGGGTGGTCCGCACCATGCGGACCGCGCCCGAGCTGCTGGCCATCGGCCGGGACATGGAGGTGCGCTGTCCCGGCGCCTATCTGTTCAACTACGTGAATCCCATGTCCATGCTGACCCGGACCCTGGCTTTGGCCTGTCCGAAGGTCCACATGCTGGGGCTGTGCCACAACATCCAGTACGGCATCCGCGACCTGGCCCGCTGGCTGGGGGTGAGCCACAAGGACCTGCGCTACACGGCGGCGGGGGTCAATCACATGGACTGGTTCCTCCGTCTCGAATACCTGGACGGGCGGGACGCCTATCCGGACCTGCTCAAAGCCATCGAGAATCCCGACATCTACCGTCAGCGCGGCGTGCAGTTCGAGCTGCTCCGGGAATTCGGCCATTTCACCACCGAGTCGGCCCGGCACTGCTCCGAGTACCTGCCCTACTATCTGCCCCGTCCCGAGACCTGGGAGAGGCTGGGCATCAAGCCGCGCGAGACCAAGGCGGAGGTGGACAACACCGCGCCCCGCTGGGGCCAGGACTCCGACCTGCGCCAGCAGTTGGACGGGCGCAAGCCCATGCGTCTCGCCCGCACCTTCGAGTACGGCATGCACATCATGCACGCCCTCGAAACCGACGCGGTCTACCGGATGCACCTGAACGTCATCAACCACGGGGCCATCACCAACTTCCCGGACGACTACTGCGTCGAGGTCCGCTGCACCGTGGACCGCACCGGCGTCCATCCCGAGCAGGTGGGGCGCCTGCCGCTGCAACTGGCCGCGCTCTGCCGGGGCCTGGCGGACATGCAGACTCTGGCCAGCGACGCGGTGCTCGAAAAGGACCTCCGGAAGGCCCTCTGGGCCTGCCAGATCGATCCCGCCACGGCGGCCTGCGCCCCGCCGGACAGGATTCGCGCCTGCTTCAACGAACTCCTGGCGGCCGAACGGCCCTGGCTCGAGGAGTTCTGGGGAACCAACCTGTCGGTCTAGCCGTAGCGGAGTCTGATCCAGCATGTCCGAACCCATGCGTATCTGCCATGTCATCACCCGCATGATCGTGGGCGGGGCCCAGGAAAACACCCTGCTGACCTGCCGCGACCATCTCGAAAAGGGCCACGAGGTGGTTCTGGTGACCGGCCCGACGGCGGGGCCGGAGGGGAAACTGCTCCAGAAACAGCCCCTGCCCGGACTCGAAATCGTGGAGATTCCGGACCTGGTGCGCGAACTGGCCCCCCTGGCCGACTGGCGGGCCTGCCGGGACCTGCGGAAGCTCTTCCGGGAACGTCGCTTCGATGTGGTCCACACCCATTCCTCGAAGGCGGGGATCGTGGGCCGCATCGCGGCCTGGAAGGAACGGGTGCCGGTCGTGGTCCACACGGTCCACGGCCAGGCCTTCCACCCCTATCAGGCGGCCTGGCGGAACCAGTTGTACATTCTGGCCGAACGCTATGCCGCCCGGCGCTGCCACCGCATCTACGCTGTGGCCCAGGCGATGATCGACCAGTGCGTGGCCGCCAGAGTGGCCCCCCCCGAGAAATATCAGGTCGTCTACAGCGGCATGGATATGGACGCCTTCGCCAACGCCCGACCGGAGCCGGCCTTGCGCGCGGCCCTGGGGCTTCCCGAGGACGCTTTGGTGGTGGGCAAGGTGGCCCGGCTCTTCGAGCTGAAGGGGCACGAGTATCTGGTGCAGGCGGCCCCGGCCATCGTGGCCCGATTCCCCCAAGTCCGCTTCCTGCTGGTCGGGGACGGCAATCTGCGCGGCGCCCTCGAGGCGGAGATATCCCGGCTGGGGCTGACGGAGCATTTCGTCTTCGCCGGGCTGGTGCCCCCGGCGGATGTCTGCCGCTACACGGCCCTGATGGATGTGCTGGTTCATCTCTCCCTGCGCGAGGGGCTGCCCCGCACCGTGGTGCAGGGCTTGGCCAGCGGGGTGCCGGCCGTGGGCTTCCCGCTGGACGGCACGCCGGAGGTGATTCTGGAGGGGCGGACCGGGCTGCTCTGCCCGACCGGCGATGCCGCCGCCGTGGCAGCGGCCGTGAACACCCTGCTCGGGAATCCCGGGCGGCGGCGGGCGATGGGCGCGGCGGGCCGGGAACTGGTCCTGGAGCGCTTCTCCTGGCAGCGGATGGGCGATGTGCTGGAGGCCGAGTACCGCCGCCTGCTGGCGGCGCAGCGGCCTACTTGACCCAGTTTTCGGGCAGTTCCGCCGTGCGGGCGTCGTAGACCACCCGGCCGCCCACGATGGTCATGCGCACGTTCCAGTCCTTGTCCACCACGGCGATGTCGGCCCGCTTGCCGGGATGCAGCACGCCGCGGTCCTGGAAACCCAGGCTGAAGGCGGCGTTGCGGGTGAAACAGGTGAGCACCTGCTCGGTGCCGAGGGAGGCGAACTTGGGCAGGTTGCGCATGGCGCGGTCCAGGGTGAGGCAGGAGCCGGCCAGGCGGCCGTCCACGTAGCGCCGGCACCAGCCGTTGGCGATTTCCACCCGGTCGTCGCCGAGGTAGTACAGTCCGTCCTTGAGCCCGGCCCCCTGGGTCGCGTCCGAAATGCCCACGATGCGGTCGAGGGGCTTGGTCCGGCAGGCGATTTCGAGCATGACCGGATGGACGTGGATGCCGTCGGCGATCAGTTCGATGGTCACCCGGTCGTCCACCAGGGCCACGGCGGTAAGGCCGGAATTGCGCTGGTCGAGCTGGGTGGTGCCGTTGTAGAGATGGGTCACGCGGGTGGCCCCGCAATCGACGGCGCGGAGGACGGCGGTCTCGTCGGCGAGACTGTGGCCCATGCTGGGTACGGCCCCGCCTTCGAGCAGCAGCTCGATGAGCTGGTCGCTGTTTTCGAGTTCGGGGGCGAGGGTCATCATGCGGACCTTGCCGCGCCCGGCGGCGAGCAGCTCGCGGGCTTCGCCGAGATCGATGGCGCGGATGTAGTTCTCGCGCTGCGCGCCCCGTTTCTCGACCCGGAGATAGGGGCCTTCGTAGTGCAGGCCCAGGGGGGCGGCACCGGGCAGATCGGCCTCGGTCAGGGCGGCGAGGGACTCGGCGACCTGGAGCATCTTCCCCCGGTCCGCCGAGAGGATGGTGAAAATGAAGCTGGTGACGCCGTGCCGGGCCAGCACCTGGGACATGGGGGCGAGGTCGCCGACCTGGCCCGCGTCCATCACCCCCACCCCGCCGCTGCCATGCAGGTGGGTGTCCACCAGACCGGGGATCGCCTGGTAGCCCCGCATGTCGATACAGGGCACGTCGCCACCCATGGCGGTCAGGGAGTCGAAGGAGCCGATCGCCTCGATCAACCCGTTCCGGCACAGCACCGAGGCTTGGTGGACAGTCTCGCTGGGAGTCAGACAGGCGTCCACCCGAAGGATATAGGCACCCCCGCCGGGAGTGGTCGGCAGGGAATGGGGGGGGGCATGGCCCCCGGACGTCATGTCGGCTGGCGCGTTTCGGTTCATGCACAAAACCTATCCACGGTATTTTTTTTCTCAACATGGTTCCAGCCACTTATGCCGATTCGCCCGGATCGGGGGCGGAAATTGTCCGAAAAGGGCTTGCGGACCGGCGGGGCGTTCGCTAAGTTTGTTTGGCAATCATGAGTTGAGCCCCCTGTGGTGGAAATCTCCTGCGCACTGTCCCGGCAAGGCTCTTGCCGGAGTATTGGAACTGTTTTGAATCTATGAGCAATGTCGAGACCATCTGGCTGGAAGCGCGTGGCACGCTTCAGGCTACTTTGAACCAGGAAACCTTCGACCGCTGGATCGCGGCCATCGTTCCGTTGCGCCACGAGGAGGACACGGTGTTCCTCGGGGTGTCCGACGACATGTTCCGCGAGTGGCTGACGATCAACTACGAAGGGTTGATCGCCTCCGCCCTGAGCGGGGTGACGGGCGACTCGGTGCGGGTGGTCTTCGAGGCGGGCCATGTGCCGGCTGTGGCACCCGAGCGGACGGCCCGGAAAGTCGCGCCGCCGCTCCCCTCCGCTTCCCTGGTCCGGGACGGGGACGACGCCGAGTGGAACCGCCGCTACAACCGGCATTTCAGTTTCTCCAGCTTCGTGGTGGGCGAGAACAACCGCTTCGCCCATGCCGCCTGCTTTGCCGTGGCCGACCGTCCGGGCCTGGTCTACAATCCGCTGTTCATCCATTCCCCCTCGGGACTGGGTAAGACCCATCTCCTCCAGGCCATCGCCAACAGCCTCCACGCGGCGGGCAGCCGCCTGCGCATCGAGTTCATCTCCAGCGAGGAGTTCTCGAACAAGTTCATCGAGGCGCTCAAGGGCGGGCAGATCGCCGAGTTTCGCGCCGTCTACCGCAACGTGGACGTGCTGCTGATCGACGACGTCCACTTCTTCACCGGCAAGGAGCGCCTCCAGGAGGAGTTCTTCTACACCTTCAATGCCCTCTACAACGGGCACAAGCAGATTGTGCTGACTTCCGATCGCCCGCCCCACGAGATCGGCGGCCTCGAAAAACGCCTCGTCTCGCGCTTCGAGTGGGGGCTGACGGCCGACATTCTGCCGCCCGACCTCGAAACCCGCATCGCCATCCTGCGCAAGAAGCAGGACAACCATGCGGTGAAGCTGGACGACGCGGTGCTGAACTACATCGCCGACCGGGTGAAGTCCAACATCCGCCGCCTCGAAGGCGCGCTCATCCGGCTGGTGTCCTACACCTCCCTGACCGGGCAGAACGTGAGCCTCGAAGTGGCCGAGAAGCTGCTGGCCGGGGTGGTGGACGAGGAGGCGGCGGCTCCGGTCACCGTCGAGCGCATCCAGCGCCTCGTCGCCGAGCACTACGACATCCGGCTCACCGACATCACCGGCAACCGCCGCCCGAAAAACATCGCCTGGCCCCGCCAGATCGCGATGTACCTGAGCCGTCGCCTGACCAATCTTTCCTCCCCCGCCATCGCCGAACGCTTCAACCGCAACCACGCCACCATTCTCCATGCGGTGGGCGCCATCGAGAAGCGGATGGAGGAGGATGCGGAACTGCGTCGGATCGTGGCCCTGCTCGAACGGCGGCTGGGTTCCTGACCTCGCCGGAGGCTTTCCCCCGCCGTTCTTCCGACGGAAAGGGGAAACCATGTCTGCACAACGACAGTCGGTTCTGGCCTGGGCGCTGTTCCTGCCGCTGGCTCTGGCGGTGCGGGGCGATGACTGGGAAGTCCGACGGCTGCGCACCTCGGATGCCGACAAGGCGGGTGGCAAGCCTGCGTGGGAAGTGGTCCAGGAACCAGGAACCGGGGGTCGGACGACGGTCCATGTCCGCGAGGAGAGCGGGGCCGCGCGCGGCTGCGTCCTGATTGGTCGGCGGCTGCGGATCGAGGCCGAACGGGCACCGGCGCTGAACTTCGCCTACACGACCTACTGCGCCCTCGACCATCGCTCCGGCAACGTGGGCTTGGCCATCTTCGATCCCGCCGTCTGGGACAATCTGGGCCGGGATGCCGAAACGTTGCTCCTCGATGGCGACCGCGCCCTGCGGCCCCTGTGGTCCTACGACCTGCACCGGATGGACGCGCCCGATGTGCTTGAAGCGAAGCCCCTGCCCGAGAAGGCCCGGCAGACCATGCGCCAGGCCGCCCGCTCCTACGCTGGCCGCGAGGTGGTTCTGGCAGTACGGTGGATGGCGGCCCATACCTGCGTGGAACATGCCGCCTTCCATGACCTGGAACTGGAATTGGCCGAACCGGAGGATACCGTGCAAACTCTCCTGAGCCGTCTCGACTTGAACGCCCCCGAGTTGACCGAGGTGAAAACCTGCGTCGAACGGGGGGACAGCGTCGCCGCCGTCGCGGCTCTGGTGGCCCATTTCCGCCGCCGCTGGCCCGAGCCGCCCCGGCCGGCGGGCCTCGCGCGCGGCTCCCTCGATGAATGCAAGGAGGCTCTGGCGAACCGCTTCCGCTCCATCGGCAGCGACCGGTTCTACGAGCTGGGCAAGGATTTCACCTGGGCGCAGAATGCCATCGACGACCAGGAATGGCTGCTCCATTTCCAGTGGCACCACTGGCTGAAGGCCCTGGTCGAGGCCGGGATTCTCGAACAGGACCCCCGCTACACCCGCAAGGCCGTCGAGCTGGTCCGCGACTGGATTCCGCAGAACTATCCCGGCGCGCGCTGGTCCTGGCGCACCCTCGAAGTCTCCATCCGCGCCGTGGTCTGGAGCGAGGTCTATCCGTATCTGCTCCATGCGCCGGACTTCACCCCGGCGGACCAGGTGGCTTTCCTGAACATCCTCGCCGAGCATCTCGACTACCTGCTCCCCGAGGAGCGCTTCCACTCCGGCCACAACTTCGGGGCTTCCGAGAGCAGAGCCCTGCTCACGGTGGCACTCCGGTTTCCCGAGTTCGCCAATGCCCGGGCCTGGCGGGACACCGCCTGGCGGCGCTTCGAGGGCGAGATGGAAGTCCAGGTGTTGGCCGACGGTGCCCAGAAGGAACTGACCACCGGCTATCACAACGGCGTGCTCAACACCTTCCTCGCCGCCGCCCAGATGGTCGAGGGAACCGGCCTGAAACCCTCGCCCGAGTACTGGCGCAAGCTGGAGCGGATGCACGACTACACGCTGTTCCTCACCCAGCCCGACGGCTACCAGCCGGACCTGGGCGATTCCTGGCGGGGCAAGCAGGGCAAAATCCTGGTCCGGGGCGGTGAGCTGTTCAACCGTCCGGACATGCTCTTCGTGGGCAGCGACGGCCAGCGGGGCGAACCGCCGTCCTATCTGGACACCCAACTGCCCGAGACGGGCTATTTCGTCATGCGCACCGCCTGGACCGACAATCCGGACGGCCTGTATCTGTGCTTCGACGCGGCCCGGCACTGGGGTGGCTGGCATCAGCATTACGACTCCCTGGGCATCATTCTCTACGCCCACGGGCGCAGCCTCATGCCCGACGCGGGGCCCTTCGCCTACGGCAACCCCCTGCGCGACCATTTCCAGGGGACTGCCTTCCATTCCACCGTCACGGTGGACGGGGGCAACCAGAACACCAATCCCTGCCGGGTTCATGCGGTGCATGCCCTGCCCGCCCTGAGCTTCGCCGATGCCGAACACGCGGGCTACGAGGGTGTGCTGCACCGGCGGCAGATTCTCTTCGCCCGCCCCGGCGAGCACGGCCCCGGCTATTTCCTCGTCGTGGACCGGCTGACCGGAACCGGCGAGCATGCTCTGGACGCCCATTTCCATCTCGCGCCCGGTGCCGCCGTCGCCGGCGAACGGGAGGTCCGCACCGATTTCCCCGAGGGCGGCAACCTGCTTGTCCGGGGGCTGGGCGACGGGGAACTCGAACTCGGCACGAGCTGGTTCATGACCGGCTACGGCAAGAAAACCGACCGGCCCGACGTGCGGTTCCGGCAGAAGCGGGAATTGCCCGCAGTTTTCGTGACTCTCCTCGTCCCGTATCGGGGACGGGAATTGCCCGAGTTGCAGACCCGGTTGCTGGAGGCCGCCGCCGATGGCATGGTGGCGGTCGAGGTGAAGGCGGGGGACCGGCGCGATGTCCTTTTCGCTTCTCCCGACTTCCGTTCCTGGTCCGGGGCCGGATTAACCGTCCAGGCCCGGGCCGGTCTGCTCCGCCAGGATGCGGCCGGGGTCATGACTGCCCAGGCCCTCGTCGGCCAGCCGTAGGAAACCGTCGGTTCTTGGCTGGGAGAGGGCGGTTCGGGCGGTACATTTCCCCATGCCCGAGCGTAAGGTCCATATCGCCGAAAACCAGAACTACGGCTGCATCCAGTGCGGACGCTGCTGCCGCCGCTTCCATGTGCTCATGTCGGAGGACGAGGTTCTCCGGCTGGGGCGTTTGCTGGCCAGCCGTCCGAACGACCTGCCGAAGGAATTCGTGACCCGGATCGACGGCAAGCCCTACTTCGCGCGGCGTCCGAGCGGGGCCTGCGTGTTTCTCGACGAGGAGACCGGCTACTGCCGGATGCACTCGCTGTTCGGGTTTGAGCAGAAGGCCCTGAGTTGCCGGGGGTACCCGGTGAACATCGCCTCGTCCTTTCCCGGCGAAGTGTCGGCCATTGCCCGGCAGGATTGTCCGGCGGTCCAGCAGAACGCGGGACGGCCGTTGACCCGCCAGCGCCGGGAGATCGAGGGGCTGGTCGAGGAACTGGACCCCCAGCGGCCCTTCACCCGCCGGGTGCTCGAAGGCCTGGACCGCAAAGCGGTGGAGGCGATGGTCGGCCTGCTGGTGGAGATCATGCGGGATGAGACCCCGGTTCCGCCCCGGCAACGGGCCGGGACATTCCGCGACGTGGTGGTCCGCCTGGAGAAGATCAAGGACTTTGCCAACGATCCCGTCGCCTTGTCGGAGATGCTGCCCAATCTGCTGGCCAAGGCGCGCGCGGCGAGCGGGCAACGGGCGGAGGCAGGGCTGAGCGGTTTTTCCCGCGCCGTGTTCCGGACCTGGCTGGGCGCCTGCCTGCGCCGGGACACGGAACTGGTCAGGCCCGGTGTCGTGCAGCGGGTGCTGCGGATGTGGACCATGCTGCAACTCACCTTCGGCCACGGTTCCCTGCATCGGCTGGGCTGGGAGCATCCCCGGACCACACTGGACCAATGCCCGATTTTCGGAGCGCAGGCGGAACCTTCGGACGATGCGGCCTGGGCGAGCTACCGGCGTTGGCTCGTCAGCCGTCTTGAAGCCTACCAGTTCTTCGGCGTGACCTTCTACGACGAGCCCTTCTTTCCCGGTCTGCGGGCCCTGGCCCTCACTTATCCCCTGGTGCTGGCGGCGGCGCGGCATCACAGCCGCAGCCGGGGCGCGAACCGCATCGAGGAGCCGGATGTTCATTACGGCATCGGCGCGATCGACCACACCCTGGGCCGTTCGCCCCTGATGCAGTACCCCCCCTGGCGCATCGTCGAGAACCACTTCTTCACCCGCTGGGACAAACTCCTCGCCACCCTGGGCTGGGAATAGGTTTCCACTGGGTCTACAGGTCGCGGTAGGCGTGGGTTTCGGGGTCGAAACGTTGGCCTTCGAAGG
>LVAZ01000205.1 GCA_001603055.1 Victivallales bacterium Lenti_02 | reverse complement strand
TTGAACAGGCGGTTGGGGACGATGTGGCACTGGCCGCCGACGGCGGCCAGCCGCCCGCGCAGGTCGGTCAGCGCGGCGGTGGTCAGGCCTTTGTAGCCGATCAGGAAGAAGCCGGTGGAGAGACCCAGCAGCTCCTTGATGTCGTGCACCAGTTGATGTTTTTCCGCTCTCATCTGTCCTACGCCTTTGCCAGGGATTTGACGTCCACCCGCACGCCGGGACTCATGGTCGCGCAGACGGTGGCGGACTGCATGTAGACGCCCTTGGCGCCCGAGGGCCGGGCGCGGACGATCTGCTGGATCACGGCATCCGCGTTCGCCAGGAGATCCTCGGGCGGGAAGGAGAGCTTGCCGATCGGGACATGCACGCAGCCGGCGCGGTCGCAGCGGTATTCCACGCGGCCGCCCTTCGCCTCGTTCACGGCGGTGGCCACGTCGTCGGTGACCGTGCCGGTCTTCGGGTTGGGCATCAGGCCGCGGGGGCCGAGGACGCGGCCCAGTGTGCGCACGACCTTCATGGCGTCGGGCGTCGCGATCAGGACGTCGAAATCGAGATAGCCGCCCTTGATGCGCTCGACCAGTTCCTCGAAGCCCACTTCGTCGGCTCCGGCCGCCTTGGCGGCTTCGGCCGCCTCGCCGGCGGCGACGACGGCGACTCGGTTGGTTTTGCCCGTGCCCTTGGGCAGGACCATGGCGCCACGCACGATCTGGTCGGACTGGCGCGGATCGATTCCCAGGCGGAAGCTGATTTCGACGGTCTCGTCGAACTTGGCCAGCGGCATCCGCTTGAGAATCTTGAAGGCTTCCTCGAGGGGCAGGTAGACCTGGCGGTCCACCAGCGCCATGCGGGCGCGATAAAGTTTACTTCTCTTCATCGACCACCTCGATTCCCATGCTGCGGGCAGTCCCGGCCAGAATCCTCACCGCTGCGGCCACGTCGCGGGAATTGAGATCGTCTTTCTTGATCTCCGCGATGCCGCGCAGGTCCTTCAGCGTCACCTTGCCCACCATCTGCCGTCCCGGAGTGGTCGCTCCGGAAGCCAGCCCCGCCGCCTTCTTGATCAGCACGGCGGCCGGCGGGGATTTGGTGATGAAGGTGAACGAACGGTCCTGGTAGACGGTGATGACGACCGGGATGACCATCCCGGCCTGCGCCTGGGTCGCCGCATTGAATTGTTTGCAGAATTCCATGATGTTGACACCAGCCTGACCCAAGGCCGGCCCCACCGGGGGCGCTGGGTTGGCGGCGCCGGCGGGGATCTGCAAACGTACTTGACCCACGACCTTTTTCGCCATAGTTCCTTCTTCTTTTCTTCGGCCGGAGCTGGTCAGAGCGGCAGGACCTCTCCCAGCAACCGTGCCTCAGCCCGAGTTGTCTACCGTGCGGAACGGGGCTACTCCGCGTTCCGCTCGACCTGCCAGTACTCCACTTCAACCGGGGTGGAGCGCCCGAAAATGCTGACCGACACGCGCAGTTTGCTGCGGTCGGAATCGACGGCTTCGATGGTGCCCTCGAAGTTCTCGAAGGCGCCGTCGATGATGATGACGGTCTCGCCGATCTCGAACTGGACCTTGGGCTTGACCCCCTCCTCGGCCTCGCGGCACTGCTGGAGCATGAGCTCCACCTCGCTGGCGGAGAGGGGAACGGGCGGCACCAGCTTGTCGCGGCTGCCGCCGGCGAAATTGATCACTCCCTGGATATCCCGGATGAAGTACCAAGTCTCCTCGTCGGTGCCGCCGTCCTCGCGGAACAGGCGGGCCTGGACGAGAATGTAGCCGGGATAGAGCTTGCGCTCCATGGTGATCTTGCGGCCCTGGCGGCGCTCGGTGACCCGTTCCGTGGGGATGGTCACGTTGAGGATGCGCTCCTCCATGCCCTGCTGGTCGCGCAGACGCTCGATGCTCTGCTTGACCTTCTGTTCCTGGCCGGACATGGTCTGGACCACGAACCACTGTGCTTTGCCTTGATTGCTCATCCTGTCGCAGTCCCCGTTACGGTACCGCCAGCGGTATCCTCCGGGCGGATCTGCTTCTCCGGTTGTTCGCAAGTTACTTGGTGGTAATCAGCCGGACGAGTTGGCCGCACACCTGGTCGGCCAGGGCGACCCAGGCGCTCAGGACCAGAACGGTCAGCATGACCAGGACAGTCGACTCGCGCAGCTCGGGAATCGTCGGCCACGTGCATTTCCTGAGCTCGCCCACGACGCTGTGCCAGCCGGCTCGGATTTTTTCGATGGGGTTCCACATATTGGCCAGTCCGCCCGTCGCTGCAGTCGTTGCTTGATCGGCCCCGGGGGGGCGCCGCCATGATCCGGATTTTCAGACAGTGTGATGGCAGGTGAGACAGGGTTCGAACCTGCGACCTGCGGTTTTGGAGACCGCCGCTCTACCAACTGAGCTACTCACCTTCGTCGCGTCCCCGGGAGGGGACAAACCTGGGCCCTTGCCGCCGTCGGCCGGCGGCCCTCGGCGCTAGCGGGTCTCGCGATGGAGAGTGCTCTTGCGCTCGAAGGGGCAGAACTTCTTCATTTCCAACCGCCCGGGAGTGGTGCGGCGGTTCTTGGTGGTCGTATAGTTGCGCTGCTTGCACTCGGTGCAGGCCATGGTGATGATTTCGCGCGGCATGCGGGAACCTCTTTCGGGGCTCTTCGCGGGGGCCGTCCGCCGCCCGGGCTAGGGGCGGGCGGCGCGGCCGCCTGCGAAACGGTCCGGATGGACCGGTTGGTTACTCGATGATTTCAGTGACGCTGCCGGCGCCGACGGTGCGGCCGCCCTCGCGGATGGCGAAGCGCAGAGTCTTCTCCATGGCGATGGGGCAGATCAGTTCGACGATCATGGTGACGTTGTCGCCGGGCATGATCATCTCGACGCCCTCGGGGAGCTGGATGACGCCGGTCACGTCGGTCGTGCGGAAGTAGAACTGGGGGCGGTAGCCGTTGAAGAAGGGCGTGTGGCGGCCGCCTTCCTCCTTGCTCAGGACGTACACCTCGGAGGAGAACTTGGTGTGGGGGGTGATGCTGCCGGGGACGGCCAGAACCTGGCCGCGCTCGACGTCTTCCTTCTTGACGCCGCGGAGCAGGCAGCCCACGTTGTCGCCGGCCTGGCCCTGCTCGAGAATCTTGCGGAACATCTCGACGCCGGTGACGGTGGTCTTGATGGTGTCGCGGATGCCGATGATGGCCACTTCCTGGCCGGTCTTGACCACGCCGCGCTCGATACGGCCGGTCACCACGGTGCCGCGGCCCTCGATCGAGAACACGTCCTCGACGGGCATCAGGAAGGGCAGGTCGATGGGGCGGTTGGGCTCGGGGACGTAGGAGTCCACGGCGTCCATCAGCTTGTAGATCGCCTGGGTGGCCTCGTTGCTGGGGTCGCCGTCGGCTTCCATGGCGAGGAGGGCGGAACCGAAGATGATCGGAATCTCGTCGCCGGGGAACTCGTACTGGCTGAGCAGTTCGCGCAGTTCCATCTCGACCAGTTCGAGCAGCTCGGGGTCGTCCACCTGGTCGACCTTGTTGACGAAGACGACGATGGCGGGGACGCCGACCTGGCGGGCGAGGAGGATGTGCTCGCGGGTCTGGGCCATCGGGCCGTCGGTGCCGGCCACCACCAGGATGGCGCCGTCCATCTGGGCCGCGCCGGTGATCATGTTCTTGATGTAGTCCGCGTGGCCGGGACAGTCGACGTGCGCGTAGTGGCGCTTGTCGGTCTGGTATTCCACGTGGGCGGTGTTGATGGTGATGCCGCGCTCGCGCTCCTCGGGAGCGTTGTCGATGTCGCCGTAGTTGCGGACATCGCCGCCGAACTTCTTGGCCATCGTCATGGTGATGGCGGCAGTCAGCGTGGTCTTGCCATGGTCGACGTGACCGATGGTGCCGATGTTGACGTGCGGTTTCGTGCGCTGGAATTGCTCTTTCGCCATGGTGGGTTCCTCCGGTGGCTTCGCGGGGGGAAGCCGGGGGTTGGATTGGTCTTGTTCCGGATTGTTGCTAGGCTTGCGAAGACCGTATTCAAGCAAAGGACCGCGGAGGTTCCGGGAGTCCTGCTGGCATGCTGTGGAGCCCGCGATCGGATTTGAACCGATGACCTCATCCTTACCAAGGATGCGCTCTACCAGCTGAGCTACGTGGGCACATGAAACTCGTGAGCACAAAAGGTACTGCCTGCCGGGCTTCTTTCAAGGATGGCCGCGGCTTTTTTTTCGCGCCGGGCGGATGCCCGGCGCGTTTTGTGCGCGACTAGTTGTCGTCCTTCTTCGTTTCCTCTGCCTCTTCGTCCTTTTCCTCGGCCTTGGTGTCGCCGGCGGACGTGCGGATGGCGGCGAAGGCGGAATCCATGAGGCTGCCGACGCTGACCAGGTCGTCGCCGGGGCGGAGTTCGGACATGGCCTGCTGGGCATCCAGGTCGCCGAGATAGTCGTCGCCGCCGTCCTCTTCCTGGAGGGCGCGCATGCTCAGGCCGATGCGGCGCTCGTCGGCCTCGATGCGGACGACCTGGGCGCGGACCTTGTCGCCGACGTTGACGACGTCGCGGACGCGGCCCACGCGGTCGGTGGAGAGCTGGCTGATGTGGATGAGGCCGTCGATGCCCTCCTCGAGCTCGACGAAGGCGCCGAAGGAGGCGAGCTTGGAGACCACGCCCTCGACGATGTCGCCGACCCTGTACTTGTCCTCGATGTGGGACCACGGGTCGTCCATGAGCTGGCGCATGCCGAGGGAGATGCGCTGCTGGCTGGGATCGATGTCGAGGATGACGGCCTCGACCTCGTCGCCCTTCTGCAGGACCTCGCTCGGGTGGTTGATCTTGCGGGTCCAGGACATGTCGCTGACATGGATCATGCCGTCGATGTCGTCCTGGATCTGGACGAAGGCGCCGTAGGAGGTCATGTTGCGGACCTTGCCCTTGATCTTGGTGCCCTTCGGGAACTTGCCGGCGATCAGCTCCCAGGGGTTCTCCATGGTCTGGCGGAGACCGAGGCTGATCTTGCGGGCGTCCTTCTGGACGTCGAGGACCATGGCCTCGACTTCGTCGCCGACCTGGAGGACGTCGCTGGCGCGGTTGATCTTCTTGGTCCAGGACATTTCGGAGACGTGGATGAGGCCCTCGATGCCTTCCTCGAGTTCGACGAAGGCGCCGTAGGGCATGACGTTGACGACGCGGCCCTTGACCCGGGTGTTGACGGGGTACTTGAGGTCCACGGTGTCCCAGGGATTGCCTTCCTTCTGCTTGAGGCCGAGGGAGACGCGCTGGCGCTCGCGGTCCACGTCGAGGACCATGACCTCGATCTCCTGGCCGACCTCGACCACCTCGCTCGGGTGGGAGACGCGGCCCCAGGACATGTCGGTGATGTGGAGCAGGCCGTCCATGCCGACCAGGTCGACGAAGGCGCCGAAGTCGGTGATGTTCTTGACCACGCCGGTGCGGATCTGGCCGGGTTCGAGGTCGGTGAGGAGGGCGCTGCGCTGCTCGGCGCGGGCCTCTTCGAGAATCTCGCGGCGGGAAAGGACGATGTTGCGGCGGTCCTGGCTGATCTTGAGGATGCGGAAGTCGAATTCCTGGCCCAGGTAGTCCTCGAGGTTGCGCACGGGGCCGAGGTCCACCTGCGAGCCCGGCAGGAAGGCGTCCACGCCGACATCGACGATGAGGCCGCCCTTGACCCGGCTCTTGACGAGACCGCGGACGGTGCTGCCCTCGGCGTGCTCCTCGACGATGCGGTCCCAGGCGCGCTGGACTTCGGCGCGGCGGACGCTGAGCACGGGCATGTTGTCCTCGTCCTCGACCTGTTCGAGGAAGACGTCGATGCTCTGCCCGACCTCGATCTTGTCCCAGTCACGGACCTCCTCGCGGGAAACACGGCCCTCGGCCTTGTAGCCGATGTCCAGCAGCAGTTCGTTGTCGCGCTTGCCGACGACGATGCCCTGGATGATGGAACCTTCCACGAAGTTGGCTTCGCGGGCCTCGCTGGCACCGCCGCCGAGCAGGTCTTCCATGCTGGGCATGCGGTCGAGGTCAACGTTGTTCTGGACGAGTTGGGGTTGGGTTGTTTTGCTGACCATGTGTACTCTTTGGGTGCCTCTGGATTCCCCGGCGACTGGGCCTTCGCGGCGCCAGGATGGATACGCGCAATATCGGTGCGCGACCAAAACGCCGAGAGCACAATTCCGGGACAAGAGCGTTTACCATAGACCCTGGCAGGCAAGGGTCAAGCCACAATGCACGAAAAGTGCCCGGCCTCTGGCTTTTCCGCCGCCAGCGCCTACGGTTTGGCACGCACATCCATTCCCCGGTTCGGAAGCAGGTCCATGATCCGCCGCACGCGACGCATTTTCATCGGTTCGGTGCCGGTGGGGGGGGACGCCCCCGTCACCGTCCAGTCCATGACCAACACCCGCACGGCGGACGCCGGGGCGACTCTGGCCCAGATTCGCGAGCTGGCGGCGGCCGGCTGCGAGATCATCCGGGTGGCCGTGCCCGACCGGGAGGCGGTGGCGGCTCTGCCCGCCATCCTGCGGGACAGCCCGCTGCCGGTGATCGCGGACATTCATTTCGACTACCGGCTGGCCCTCGCCGCCATCGCGGCCGGCGCCCACGGCATCCGGATCAATCCCGGCAATCTGGGCGGGCCGGAGCGGGTCGCCGCCGTGGCCGCGGCCGCGCGGGACGCGGGCGTCGCGGTGCGCATCGGGGTGAACGCGGGCAGTCTCGAGGAGGCCCGCGCCCACGGCGGCGACCGGATCGAGGCGATGGTGGCGGCGGCGCTCGATTTCTGCGCGGCCTTCGAGGCGGCGGGCTGCACCGCCCTCAAAGTCAGCCTGAAAGCCTCGGACGTGGCGACCACGGTGGCGGCCTGCCGCCGTTTCGCCGCCCGCACCGACTATCCCCTGCACCTGGGGGTGACCGAGGCGGGGACCCCGGCGGCGGGGATCGTCAAATCCGCCGTGGGCATCGGCGCGCTCCTGCTCGACGGCATCGGCGACACCATCCGGGTGAGCCTGACCGCCCCGCCGGTCGAGGAAGTGAAGGCGGGCATCCGCATCCTCGAGGCGGCGGGTCGGCGCGCGGCCGCGCCCGAGATCGTCGCCTGCCCCACCTGCGGGCGCACCCGCATCGCCCTCCAGGAACTGGTCGAGGCGGTCGAGGACGAAATCCGGCGGCTCAAGGCGGCGGGCTATACCATCGGGCTGCGCAAAATCGCCCTCATGGGCTGCGTGGTCAACGGTCCCGGCGAGGCGCGGGACGCGGACCTCGGCATCGCGGGGGGCGACGGCAAGGGCGTGCTGTTCGCGCACGGCCAGATCGTGCGCACCATGCCCGAGGCCGAACTCCTGCCGGCCTTCCTGGCCGAACTGCGCCGCCATGTCTCGCCGCCGCTGCCAGAACAGGATTAGCCGCGCAGCCATTCGACGAGGACGAAGTAGGCCCACAGGCGGAAGTCCCGCGCCTGCGGATTCCCCAGCCGGCGCCGGGCGTCGGCCAGAAACGCCTCGCCGAACACGCGGCGGGCGGCGGGCGAGGCGAAGGCGTCCTCGGCGCGGGCGCGCAGGGGACCGGCCAGCCAGCGCAGCAGGGGCAGTTCGAAGCCGCGCTTGGGGCGCTGGCGCACCGCCGGCGGCAGGAGGTCGCCAAGGGCGGCCAGAAACACCGCCTTCGCCTCCCCTCCCCGCAGTTTGTATTCGGCCGGCAGGGAAAAGGCGAATTCGGCCAGGGGATGGTCGAGGAGAATGGGACGCACCTCGAGGGCGTGGGCCATGCTGGTGGCGTCGCCGTCCCGGAGCAGGGTCCGGGACAGATAGCCTTCGAGTTCCCAGCGGGAGACCTGGTCCACGGCGGCCAGCCCGGCGCGCAGGGACGGCTCCGGCAGGCGGGCGAGGGGCGCGGGCGCGAAGCCGGCGAGAAAATCGGGGTTGAGAACGCGCCGTTTTTCGGCGTCGTACATCTGGCAGCGCAGGGTGGCCAGCCGTTCGGCCGGATTCAGGGCGGGGAGCATGAGATTGTGCCGGAAACGGTCCGGCAGCAGATGCAGGGGCGCGCAGAGCCGCCGGGGCAGACGCGCCGCCAGCCGGTGCCGCCGGAAATGGGGATAGCCCGCGAACAGCTCGTCGCCGCCGAGACCGGTGAGCACCACCTTCACCTCTTGGCCGGCGGCGCGGGAGACGAAAAAGGTGTTCGCCCCATCGAGGCTGGGTTGGTCGAGGGCGGCGAGGACAGCGTCGAAATTCGCCGCCGCCTCGGCGTCGCTCACCATCACCTCGGTGTGGACGGTGCCGAAAAATTCGGCGGTCTGCCGGGCGGCGGCGGTCTCGCTGAAATCCTCGTGCCGCCGCTCGAAGCCGACGGTGAAGGTGCGCACCGGCTCGGAAGTCAGGCGGCTCATCAGGCCGACCATCGCCGCCGAATCCACGCCGCCGCTGAGGAAGGCCCCCACCGGCACGTCGGCCACCAGATGGGCGCGGGCGGCGTCCTCGAGCCGCTCNNTCGCGGCGGAGGTCGCCCGCGAAGCCCACCCGCAGGGCGTGGCCGGGCAGGAGCGCCCGCGCCCCGGCCAGAATGGTGGCGGGGGGAGGCACCGAGCCCAGCGAGAGATAGTCCCATATCGCCTGCGGGTCCGGCGCGCGGGAAACCAGGCCGGAGGCCAGCAGCGCCCGCAGTTCGGAGGCGAAGAGGAAACCGCCGCCCGCCTGCGCCCAGACCAGGGGCTTGATGCCGAAGCGGTCGCGGGCCAGCAGCACCTCGCCGCAGCGGAAATCCGCCAGCGCGAAGGCGAACATGCCGCGCAGGCGGTCCAGGCAGCCGTCGCCCCATTCGGCGTAGGCGGCCAGCAGCACTTCCGTGTCGCTGTGCGTGCGGAACGCATGGCCGCGCGCGGCCAGTTGCGCGCGCAGTTCCCGATAATTGTAGATTTCGCCGTTGAAGGTGACGGCGAGCCGTCCGTCGGCGGAGAGCATCGGCTGGTGGCCGGCCTCGGTGAGATCGATGATGGCCAGCCGCCGGTGCCCGAAAGCCAGGCTCTGCTCGGGCCAGAATTCGACGCCGGAACCGTCCGGCCCGCGATGGGCCAGACTGGCCGTCATCCGCTCGGCGGTTTCCCGCCCGGCCCCGCCGATCATGCCCGCGATTCCGCACATGGTTCAACTGTCCAGGATGGCATCCACGATGCGGCCGGCCGCTTTGCCGTCGCCGTAGGGGCTGGGGCGCGCGGCCATGCGCTCCCGTTCGTCCGGGTCCGTGAGCAGCCGGATGGCGGCGGCCGTGATCGCTTCCGGGTCGGTGCCCACCAGTTGGGCCACGCCGGCCTCGACGCCTTCCGGGCGCTCGGTGGTCCGGCGCATGACCAGCACGGGAACATGCAGGGAGGGTGCCTCTTCCTGAATGCCGCCGGAGTCGGTCAGAATCAGGGTGCTGCGGGCCATCAGGTCCACGCAGGCGGCGTAGTCCAGCGGCTCGACCAGCAACACGTTCTCCCGATCCGCCAATTCGCGGCGGACCATCGCCCCGACGTTCGGATTGGGATGGACGGGGAAGACGAACTGGACCGAATCGCGGAAGGCGTCGGCCAGGCGCGAGACGGCGGTGCAGATGCCGTGCAGCCCCTCGCCCAGATTCTCGCGGCGGTGCGCCGTCACCAGAACCAGCCGGCGGCCGGCGGCGAGACGCTCCTGGAGCGGCGAATTCCGGAGAGGCTGGTCGCGGACCAGCAGGAGCGCGTCGATGGCGGTATTGCCGGTCACCCGGATTTTGCTGTCGGCGACGCCCTCGCGCCGCAGGTTGTCGCGGGCGCAGTCGGTGGGTGCCAGGTAGAGATCGGCCAGCAGGTCGGTGATGCAGCGGTTGATTTCCTCGGGGAAGGGATCGCGCTTGAGGCCGGTGCGCAGACCGGCCTCGACATGGGCGACCTTGCAGCCCCGGTAGAAGGCGGCGAGGGCGGCGCCCATCACGGTGGTGGTGTCGCCCTGCACGATGGTCCAGTCGGGGCTTTCGCTCTGCAGGACCCCGTCGACGCCGGTGATGACGCCGGCGGTGAGCGCGGCCAGGCTCTGGTTTTCGCGCATGAGATCGAGGTTGTAGTCCGGGACGATGCCGAAGAGGGGCAGGACCTGGGCCAGCAGCTCGCGATGCTGCCCGGTGGCGCAGACGACGGTCTCGAACCGATCACTGCGGCGACGCAGCTCGACCACCACCGGGGCCAGCTTGATGGCCTCGGGCCGGGTTCCGATGAAGACGACCACCTTCAGTTTGCGCATGCTTGCTCCAGAACCTGCCGGTAGACCACGAGAGTCCGCTCGGCGACCCGGTCCCAACTGAATTCCGCCACGGCGCGGGTCCGGGCACTGGCCCCGAGACGGTGGCGGAGCGGAGCGTCCGCCAGGAGCCGCAGAGCGGCCGCCGCCAGCGCCGCCGGATCGCGCGGGGGCACCAGAAAACCCGTCTCGCCGTCCGCCAGAATGGTGGGTATCCCGCCCACGTTGGTGCCGACGAGGGGTTTTCCCGAGGCCATGGCCTCGAGCCCGGCGATGCTGGTGGCCTCCTGGAGGGAGGGCAGCACGACCACATCGGAAGCGGCGACCACTGCGGGCATGTCCGCCGGCGCGACGGCGCCCGCGAAAATGATCCGATCGCCCATGTCCAGGGCGCGGATGGCGGCGAGGACTTCCGCGCGGGCGGAATAGCGGTCCTCGTCCACATAGTCCCCGACAAAGAGGAAACGGCAGTTGCGCGGGGCCTGGCGGACGATTTCGGGAATGGCCTCGACCCAGTAGGTGACGCCGTTTTTCTTTTCGAGCCGCCGGGGGCAGAGGAAGACCACGTCCTCCCCGCCGATGCCGTAGCGGCGGCGGGCCTCGGTGCCGTCCCGGTCCGGAGAGAAGCGCCGGGTATCGACGCCGTTGTAGACCACATGGGTGCGCCCGGCGGGGAAGCCGCAGCGGATCGTGGCCTCGGCCAGCTCGTCGCTCGGGCAGACGACGGTGTCGGCCGGGGCGAGAATCCGGCGGGCAAGATGGCGGCGGGCGGGGTCCGCCTCGAACTGGAGGAAATGGGAGGTGTGGTTGGTGAAGACCCTCGGCAGGGAGCGGAGCCAGCGGACGGTGCGCTGGTCGAAGGTGTGCCAGTGCAGCAGGTCGGCCCCGAAGAGTCCCTGGCGGCGCAGCCAGGCGACCGCCCAGAAGGGATACAGCCGGCTGAGGCGGAGGAAACGGGGCAGCGCCAGCCGCCAGACGGGATAGGGGAAGGCCGGGTCCACCGCATGGGCGGAACGGCACCAGGAAGCGGCGAACCCCGGCACCACGAGCTGCACCTCGGTCTGATTGTGCTGAAGCCCCTGGCACAGCCCGTCCACGTGCGCGGCAATCCCGCCGATGTTGGGCAGGAAATCGGTTGAAACCATGAGGACTTTCATCGCCAGGTGGGCCACCCGGATGGGGAGGCGGATTCCTTCGCTCGGGGCTGCGGGACTCTCTTGGGCCGGACAAAATACGAAATCGGCAGTTGCCGTCCTGTCCAATCTAAGCTACCAAAGGAACCCGCGCAACGCGGTTCCGGGGGTGGGGCTCTGCGTTTACCCGATCCGGGCGCGCAGGCCGGCCAGGGGGCCTTCGGCGAGCCAGGCATAGGTTTCCGCCGCGAGGGCGGCCGTGCCGTAGCGGCGGGCGGACGCCAGTTGGCGGCGGGCCAGAGTCTCCCGCCAGAGGTCGTCG
>LVAZ01000204.1 GCA_001603055.1 Victivallales bacterium Lenti_02 | reverse complement strand
GCCGACGCCGTCGAGATCGCCATGCGGGTCTCGGGCCAGCCCGAAAATTCCCCCATCTTCCTCGTCCGCGGCTATCTGGGCGGACGCTTCGGCATCGCCGACAGCGTGGACGGCAAAGTCGCCGGCGTCGGCGACGTCCCGAGGGAGGGCCTGTCGGCGGAACGGCTCGCCGCCATCCGCCAATGCCGATTCCGGCACCAGCAGACCGCGCCCGACCGCTGGACCGCCGAATTCGTCATCCCCTGGGGCGCCATTCCCGCCAGCGGCGGCCAGCCCGTCCCCCTCCAGTTCAACCTCACCACCCGCAAGCCCGCCCACAACCTCTGGCTCATGTGGCATCCCACCGGACGGCAGAGCTTCGGCGTCGGCGAGGAAGGCAAACTCCTCCCCGCGCCATAGCCCCCCCCCGCAAACAAAAACGGCACCCATTCGGGTGCCGCAGTGATTGCTGGTGCGCGCGACAGGACTCGAACCTGTGACCTCTACCGTGTGAAGGTAGCGTTCTAACCAACTGAACTACGCGCGCTCGGAACAGTCCATACTGTGGCCCGGAAACGCCGGTTTGCAAGCGGCGGGATGGAAAAAGGGCGGAGGGCTCGGCGGGATTCGGGAAGAGGGCGGGGCGCGGGAACGCGGGGGGTTGGGGCGTTTCCAATAAGTGGGGTGACGGGTATGTTATGCGGGTTCAAATCAAGCAGGAAACCATGCATCGCACCCTGGTCTATGATCTCGACGAATTGTGGCACGATCACGCGGATGTGGCGGCGCGGGTGAACCGCGCCTGCGCGGGCGGGGAGCAGGGGTGGCGGGTGCGGGGGATGGCCCAGGTCGCCGAGCAGGTTTTCGTGTATCTGCTGCCAGAGCGCCGGGGGGCGGCCGAGGAATACGTGCTGGCCCCGTGGGAGGACGAGTCGGTGGAGGGGGTGGCGACCTGTCTGTCGGAACGCTGGTCGGCGGGGTTCGATCTGGTGGGTTCGGTGCGGCTGGAGGCGGGTCGGTATCTGCTGCTGCTGGCCAAGCAGAAGCCAGGGGCTTGAACCGGGGCCGTCCGGGGTTGTACATTGGGACTGGACTACCCTGCCCTTCTGAATCCGCGCATCGGGAGCGACGCCATGGACCGCATCGTCATCGAGGACCTTCTTCTCCGTTGCATCGTGGGGATCAATCCCGACGAGCGGACCAAGGTGCAGGACGTGAATCTGCGGCTGGTGCTGCACGCGGACCTGCGCCGGGCCGGGGCGACCGACGAGATCGGGGACACGGTGGACTACAAGTCGGTGAAGGTGGCCGTGCGCGAGTTCGTCGAGTCCTCGTCGTTTTTCCTGGTGGAGAAGCTGGCGACGGAGATCGCGCGGCTGTGTCTGCGCGATCCGAAGGTCGAGCGGGTGGAGGTGCGGGTCGAGAAGCCGGGGGCGCTGCGTTTCGCGCGCACGGTGGCGGTGGAGATTTCGCGCACCCGCGAGGATTTCTAGCGTCCGCGCAATCAGTCGGGAGAGGCGTATGAACACGAATGTGTGGTCGGAACCCGCCGCCGATTTGCTCAAGGGCCAGTTGGTGGCGGAGGCGCGGCGCTGGCATGTGCTGCATCAGCCGCCGACGACGCTGGCGGCCTGGGAGGAGTACCGGTCGGGGCTGCGGGCTCGGCTGCGGGAGCTGGCGGGAACCTGGCCCGAGCCGCCGCCGCTCGAGGTGCGTGAGCACGGGGAGCTGAAACTGGACGGCTACCGTATTCGGAAGCTCACCTTCCAGACCCGGCCGGGGCTGCGGGCGACGGCGAATCTGTACCTGCCGGATGGTCCGGGGCCTTTTCCCGGCGTGCTCGGGGTCCATGGACACTGGAGCCAGGGGAAGCTGGCGGCGCGGGTGGCCTCGCGCGGACATCTGCTGGCCCGTTCGGGGTTCGTGGTGCTGGTGCTGGACGCCTTCGGGTCCGGCGAGCGGGGCACGGTGCCGGGTGCCTTCGAGTATCACGGCAAGCAGATCGGGGCCTCGCTGCTGCCGCTGGGCGAGACGCTGCTCGGCATGCAGGTCTACGACAATCGGCGGGGCATTGATCTTTTGCAGAGCCTCGATTGCGTGGACGGGGAGCGGATCGGGGTGACGGGGGCGAGTGGCGGGGGCAACCAGACCATGTGGGTGAGCGCCTTCGACGAACGGATCAAGGCCGCCGTGCCGGTGGTTTCGGTGGGGGCCTTCGAGAAGTACGCCTGCAATCCCAACTGCATCTGCGAGTGTCTGCCCGAGGGGCTGACGCTGACCGAGGAATGGGGGATTCTGGCTCTGGCCGCGCCCGCCGCCGTGCTGGTGCTGAATGCGTTGCGCGACACCAACGCCGCCTTCCAGGTGCCGGACATGATCCGCACCGTGAACGGGGCGCGGGAGGTGTACCGTCTGCTCGGCATCGGCGAGCGCCTGGCCTACCAGACCTTCGATCTGCCCCACGGCTACTGGCCGGAGATGCAGCGGCACATGCTGGGCTGGTTCACCTACTGGCTGAAGGGCGAGGGGGCCTGTCTGCCCCGCGAGTTGCCCGGGATTCCCGAGCTGCCGGAACGGGATTTGATGTGTTTTCCGGACGGGGGGCGGCCGCCGGAGGTGAAGTCCGTTCTCGGTTTCGCGCGCGAGCGTGCCGCCGAAATCACCGCCGCGCGGCGGCCTGCGGCCGAGCCGGAGGACCGGCGGCGCGAGCTGGCCGATTTGCTGCATCTCTCGCCGGGGCCGGTGCGGCTGGCGCGCGGTCCCGTGGTCGAGGGGGCGGACGGGGCTTGCCGGTGGCGCAAATTCACGGTCGAGGCTCTGCCCGGCGGGCTGCTGCCCTGCTGCGAGCTATTGCCCGCCAGGGACGGCGAGCCGGAACGGACGGTGCTGGCGGTGCATCCCGGCGGCAAGGCGGCGCTGGCGGACCGGGCCGAGGTCCGGGCCTGGCTGGCGGCGGGGGCCTCGGTCTGTCTGGCCGATCTGCGGCATACGGGGGAGACGGCCTGGGAGGACAATCGGATCGCGCCGGGGCACGAGGCGTCCCGCACCGCCCTCTGGCTGGGACGGACCATGCTCGGGGAATGGACCGAGGACATCCTGGCCCTGGTCCGGCTCTACGCCGATGCGGGGGTGGCGGTCGAGATTGCGGCCTGGGGCGAGGCGGGGATGGCCGCTCTCTGCGCCGCCGCGTTCGCGGAGGACATTGCCCGCTGCGAGCTGCACGGCCTGCCGTCGACCGTGGTGCCCGGCGAGGCCGCGCCCGCGCTGCACATGGCCGCCTATGTTCCCCGTTTCCTGCTCTGGGGCGACGTGCCCGAGCTGCGCGGGCTGGCCCGCTGTCCGGTAGAGACATTTGCCGAGCCAACCAAGCAGTAGCCAGCCTATTCCCAGGCGACGGGGCGGCCGTCGGGGTGGGCGACGACGGTGTGGCGGCGGCAGGCCCAGCACATGTAGGAGACGCTGACGAAGTAGCTGGCGGGTAGGCGGTTCAGGGCGGTGATGAAGACCTCGAGGATGGTGGTTTTGCCGCCGTAGCCCATGGGGCCGATGCCGAGGGTGTTGGCTTCTGCGAGAACCCGGGTTTCGAGGGCGGCCAGCTCGGGCTGGGGGCTGCGCTCGCCGAGGCGGCGGAGAAGCTGCTCCTTGCTGGCGGCGTAGCCGGTGCCGCGGTCGCCGCCGATGGCGACGCCGAGGATGCCGGGGGCGCAGCCCTGGCCCTGGGCGCGGTGGACGGCATCGAGCAGGCAGCGGCGCACGCCCTCGAGGTCGCGCCCGGCCCCGAGTTCCTTGTCGGGCAGGGAATACTGGATGCCGACGTTTTCGCTGCCGCCGCCCTTGAGCATGAGGGAGACGCGGACTTCGGGGGCGGCGTGTTCGTGCCAGTGGATCACGGGGTGCCCGGGGCCGGCGTTGGCGGGGGCGTTCTCGCCGGTCAGGGTATCGACCGAATTGCGGCGGAGGACGCCTGCGGCGGTGGCGCGGGCGATGGCTTCGAGGGCGGCCTCGCGGAAGGGGCCGGGCCGCAGTCCGGGGGGGGCGTGGACGGTGAAGACGAGGGTGCCGGTGTCCTGGCAGAGGGGGAGGCGCTGGCGGCGGGCCAGGGCGGTGTTTTCGAGGATGGTGGCCAGGGTTTTGGCGGCGTTGGAGCCGGGTTCCTCGGCGGCCAGGCCGGCCTGGAGGGCGGCCTCCACGTCGGCGGGAAGGTCGGTCGAGGCGTTGGCGATCAGCTCGTGGATGGTATCGGTCCAGGCGGTCATTGGGCGTCGGAGGTTTTGTGGGCGACGGTGGCGGGCGGCAGGGTGGGGATGGGCATGGTGCGTTCGAGCAGGGCCATTTTGCGCTCGCGCGCGGCGAGCAGGCGGGGGTCGAGGAGAGTGGCGAAGTGCTCGCGCAGATATTCCTCGAGGGTGACCACGGTGGGGCCGTAGCCCGAGCGGTAGATGTAGTATTCGAGGGCGTAGCCCACCTCGTCGGTGCTGGGATAGCGGTCCATCGGCTCGTTGGCCAGCATGCGTTCGAGGATGGCGCGCAGCTCGGGGTCGGTGTCGCGAGGGAGGGAGTCCCAGTTCAGTTTGCCGTCCTCGGCAAGGTGGAGGACATCCTCGCAGTCCTCGTCGGCGAAGCGGCGGGCGGGGCGCATGGCGAGCAGTTCGAAGAGGACGAGGCCGAGGGAATAGATGTCGGCGCGGAAATCGACCGCTTCCTTGCGGGCCTGTTCGGGGGCCATGTAGTAGAGCTTGCCCATGAGGCCGCGCTCGGGGGTGACGGTGTTGGCGGCCTTGGCGATGCCGAAGTCGCCGAGCTTGGGGAGTCCCTCGG
Organism: Victivallales bacterium Lenti_02; assembly: GCA_001603055.1. Classification (GTDB taxonomy): domain Bacteria; phylum Verrucomicrobiota; class Lentisphaeria; order Oligosphaerales; family Lenti-02; genus Lenti-02. The sequence continues at coordinate 5,753 of LVAZ01000204.1, read as the reverse complement.
TGGTGATGAGGATGTTGTTGGGGCAGACGTCGCGGTGGACGATGTGGAGGGGCTCGCCCTCGGGGCTGGTGCGGGCGTGGGCGTAGGCGAGGCCGCGGGCGATGCGGCTGGCGATGAAGACGGCCAGCTTGGGCGGCAGGGGCTGGGGCATGATGGAATGGCCGAGGATGAAGTCGTGGAGCGAGAGCCCGTTGACGTATTCCATGACGATGTGCCAGCCCTCGGTGGTCTGGCTGAGGTGGTAGATCTGGATGATGTTCTCGTGGACCAGGTCGGCCACCAGCTTGGCCTCGTCGATGAACATGTCGATGAAGCGTTTGTTGCCGGCGAAGCGGGGCAGCAGGGTCTTGATGGCGACGCGCTTGGCGAAGCCGTTGGCGCCCAGTTGGAGGGCCTCGTAGATGGTGCCCATGCCGCCGGAGGCGATCTCGCGGACGATGCGGTAGCGGTAGGTGTCGAAGAGAGCGGTGAAGGGGAGATTCGTCCGGGACATGATGATCCTCGCGCGCGGCGCCGGGGCGCCGAATGGGGAACTGCGGTCACATCGCGACTTCTGCGACAGTACCGCCGACTCGGCAAAAGCCAAGCCCTCGCGCGCGATTTGCCAGCGCTCCGGCAGGCGGGCTATTCGCCGAAATCAAGGACGGCGAGTTCCTCGGGGCCGAGGCGGAGGCGGAGGCGGCCGGGCGCGCCGGTGCAGGGGGTGCCCAGCAGGTCCCGGGGAATCCGCCTGGCGGCGAAGGTGACTTCGAGGTCGATGTCCCGGGCCTCGGCGGCGTCGTTGAACACGGTCAGGTAGCGGTCCCCGAAGCGTTCGAGATAGACATCCGGGGCGGCGGTGCGGGCGCGGGTGACGGGCTGCCAGCCGGCCTCGGCGAGGCGCTTGCAGAGGGGGACGTAGCGGCGGAAGAGGTCGCGGTCGCGGTTGTAGAGTTCGGGACGGGTGAAGTAGTGCCCGGTCGAGGCGTCGGCGCTGAAGAAGCCGGGGAACATGCCGTAGGCGACGGCCCGGCGCATGTACTTTTCGACCAGCTCGTGGCCGAAGTCCTCGAAGTTGGTGTTCATCAGGAAGCAGTAGGGTTTGGGGCCGCAGAGGGCGCGGCGATAGACCAGTTGGGAATGGGACATGGGGCGCCAGGTGCGGTTGGGGTGCCAGTTGGTCTCGGTGCCGAGGACATCGAGCAGGGGGGCGAGCCACCAGAGCCGGATGGGGGTGCTGTTGGCCATCATCAGCTTGTCCATGCGGTGGATGTCCCGCTCGATGCCGCGCACGTACTCGAAGGCGACGAGGCTGCGGAAGATGGCGGGTTTGTGGCTGTCGAGGGCGAAGGTCAGGGGCCGGTCGGCGACGGCGAAGTGGTCGCGCCGGTAATCCAGTTCGGCGGTGACGTAGCCCTCGCTCGAATCCACATATTCGCCGTCCAGGTCGCCCTGGCGGTCGGGGCCGTAGAGCTTCTCGACCAGCCGGGGATTCCATTTCAGGGTGAAGTCGGTGACTTCGCCGGGGATGCCAGGCATGGAGTTCATGCTCCAGACCGCGCCGTCGCACCAGGGGGTGTCGAGGAAGCGGGCGACGAGCTGGCCGTCCTCGTCGTGGAAGCCGCTCGCCTGGAGGGCCTGGGCCTGGCGCTGGTGGGGTTTGCCGGTGTCCTCGGCCAGTTTCGCGGCGTGCTCGATGGCGGCGGCGAAGTCGCGGGGCAGTTCCTTGGGCATGCGCATCCACCAGGTCATGGGTTCGGTGTAGCGGAAGGTGAGGATGCCGTTCGCGTCGTCCCAGGCGGTTTCGTTGTCGCCCTCCTTGAAGAGGAAGCCGAAGTCCTGCCAGCCCTCGACGGCGCTGATTTTGGCGAAGGGCATCCACATGCCCTGCCGGGGGGTGCGGCTGCGGAAGGCTTCGGGGAACTGGGCCATGTAGGCGGCCAGGGCGGCGCGGAATCCCCATTCCGGGGCGAAGGGGAAGCGACGGAACCGGAGGGTGGCGGCGGGCTTCTCCGGGGTCAGCCCCAGATCGCAGGCCACGAACAGCTCGCGGGTGTCGTGGTTGTAGACGATGCGCCCGAAGGCGGGATAGTCGGGATCGAAGCCGAGGCCCAGCCCCTGATCGCCCGCCGCCACGGCCGCGAAGGGATAGAGCGAGAGATTGCCGTTGGCCCCGGCCGCGAAACGGCTTGCCTCCAGATACTCGCGGCCCGGCTCGGCGGCTTCCCGGCGGTGGGGGTCGGCCAGCCATTCCACCGCGCCCGCCGGGACGGGAATGCGGTAGTACACCACCACGGCCCGGTCGCGCCCGGTGGTGTCGGCCACGGTGAGATCGATGCGTTCGGCCCCGCCCTCGGGAGTGATGGAGCACTGGACGTCCAGGCCCAGGCTGGCGGCGTCCCCGGCGGGGAGAAAATCCGAATCCGCCGCCACGTCCCGCAGGAGGACGGGGTCGGCGGAGGCCGCGCCGGGCTGGACGGGCACCGCGTCGAAGCGGCTGCAGCCATCCGGCACGCGCATTTCCCGCAGTTCGGGCTCGCGGAACCAGGCCGTGCCCCCGTGCCGCCGCAGCAGGAGATAGAAGCTCACCTGCTTGACGGGCTTGGCGGGGACGAAGAGCACCTGGCGCTTCTCCCAGTCATGGGTGCCGGTGCGGAAGGGGGCGGTCTGGCCCCACTGGGGGGTGCCGTCGGTGTAGAGAATGTCGAGATAGAGGGAATAGTCCGAGTTGGCGCTGCCGGTGACGCCTTCCGCCCGGCTCCAGGCGGTGGCGACGATGGGATTCGGCCGGGTCTGGTTCAGCACCACCGTCTGCCCGGCCCCGCGCTGCACCCTGGTGTCCTCGCCGTTGGCGCAAACGAGAATCCCGCCCTCCGTCGCGAAGCCCTCCTCCCAGGGGTGCCAGGCATCCGCCCGCAGCAGATTGGGTTGCCCAGCCTCCGCCCGCAGCACCCGGCGAACCGGCGCCGCCTGCATGGCCACCGCTCCGAACAGCAGAACCGACACCCCGAACCGAATCGTCGCTGCCTTCATGATCGTTGCTCCCGCGCTGTCCGCGACCATACACCATGACCGACCAGGAATACAGTAACCCCGCAAACGGGGGGCGGGGGCACGGGCTACAAAAATGTCGTTTCACCGCTTCCGGCTCACAAACCTGTCCGCCCGCCGGGCAGTTTTATCTCCGTTCCTTGCTGGATTTATCCTTCCGGCAGGGGAACGTACACGGATTTCCGGCAGTTTCCGGAATTGGCACGCCATTCGCTAGGGGGTGTCGTGTCCCGGCCGATCCGGCCCAATAACCAGGCAAACAAGCACAGGAGAACACGCGATGATGACCACCGTACTCAAGCGGGCCGCTCTGGCCCTCGCCGCAGGCAGCATGCTGCTCGGGACCGTCCGGGCCGGCGAGAAGACCCTGCCCTTCGACGTCGAAATCGGCGCGGACCTGTTCAGCCACTACGTCTGGCGCGGCATGGTGCTGACCGACGATCCGGTGATCCAGCCCAGCCTCACCATCTCCAAAGAGACGGCGGCGGGAACCTTCGGCTTCAACGTCTGGGGCTCGGTCGACATGACCGACATCAACGAACTGGGGAACCAGGACTACCGGCTGCAGGAACTCGACTACACCCTGAGCTATGCGAAGAGCCTCACCGAGTGGGTCGACTTCGAAGCGGGCGTGATCTACTACACCTTCCCCGGCACCCCGTTCGAGTCCACCTGGGAAGCCTACGCCACCCTGTCCTTCCCGGCGGTCTGCTTCGTCACCCCCTCGATCACCGCCTACTATGACTTCGACGAAGTGGACGGCTGGTACTTCACCGCCGCCCTCGAACGCGAATTCGCGATCACCGAGGAGCTGAGCCTCACCCTGAGCGCCTCCCTGGGCTTCGCCGACGCGGACTACAACGCGGCCTACTGGGGCGTGGATGACTCCGCCTTCAACGACCTGAACTTCGGCGCCGCCCTCAGCTACCAAGTCACCGAGAACTTCTCGATCGGCATCTCCGCCGGCTACATGGTCCTGATCGACAGCGACATCCGGGACGCGGCGGACGACAAGAGCAAATTCTTCATGGGGCTCAGCGCCGGCTTCTCCTTCTAGGCCGGCCTTCCCCGGGCTGACGTCGGCGGGAGGGCAAGCCCGCCGGCGTCCTCAAAGCCCGAAAAAGAACGAGGTGCCGACCAAACGGGCAAGCATGGCCGACACCCCGCACACACGGAAACTGCCGCAAATTACTGCGGCTTGACGGGAAACGCAAGAACATGATGCGGAGAATCTTCATACTAGCCAGCTTCCTCGCCTTGCTGGGCGTGGGGGGCGCGGTGGCCGACGAGGCCGTCGCCGTCGCCGAAACGGTTGCCGAAGCGGCGGCCGTTCCAGTCACCGCCGAGGATGCGGTCGCCGCCGCCGAGGCGGTGCAGATCAACCTCAACATCGTCTTCACCGCCGTCGCCGCCTTCCTGGTCTTCTTCATGCAGGCCGGCTTCGCCATGGTCGAGTCCGGCTTCACGCGGGCCAAGAACGCCTGCAACATCATGATGAAGAACCTGATGGACTTCTCGGTCGGCTCCATCATGTGGCTGCTGATCGGCTTCACCCTGATGTTCGGCGCGGGCAACGGCTTCATCGGCAACCTGGCCTTCTTCGGGGGCAGCGCGGCCGACACCGCGAGCGTGGACCTGGGCTGGACGTTCTGGATTTTCCAGTGCGTCTTCGCCGGCACCGCCGCCACCATCGTCTCCGGCGCCATGGCCGGACGCACCAAGTTCTCGGGCTATCTCGCCTACTCGGCGGTGATCTGCGCGTTCATCTACCCGATTTCCGGGCACTGGGCGTGGGCGAGCCTGGCGGACGGGGCGGGCGGCGAGGGCTGGCTCGAAAGCGCCGGTTTCCTCGACTTCGCCGGCTCGACCGTGGTGCATAGCTGCGGTGCCTGGCTGGCTCTGGCGGGTGCGATCACCCTCGGCCCCCGCAAGGGCAAGTACCTGCCCAACGGCAAGCCCCGGGCCATCCTCGGCCACAACATCCCCCTCGCCGCCCTCGGCGTCTTCATCCTCTGGTTCGGCTGGTTCGGGTTCAACCCCGGTTCGGAAACGGCCGGCAACGCCTCGATCGGCTACATCGCCGTCACCACCAACCTCGCCGCCGCGGCGGGCGCCATCACCGCCATGCTCGCGAGCTGGATTTTCGGCCGCAAGCCCGACGTGACCATGGCCCTGAACGGCGTCCTCGCCGGGCTGGTCGCCATCACGGCCGGCTGCGACTGCGTCACCGTCTGGGGCGCGGTCGCCATCGGCGGCATCGCGGGCGTGCTGGTCTATCTCTCGGTGCTGTTCATCGACACGGTGCTGAAGATCGACGACCCGGTGGGCGCGGTCTCCGTGCACGGCGTCTGCGGCGCCTTCGGCACCCTGGCCCTGGCCTTCTTCCACCAGGACATCGGCACCGAGGGCTACAGCGTCATCGGCCAGTTCCTCATCCAGCTCAAGGGCGTGGCCGTCATGTTCGTCTGGGCCTTCGGCTGCGGCATGATCCTCTTCAACGTCATCAAGCGCACCGTCGGCCTCCGGGTCAGCGAAGAGGAGGAACTCCGCGGTCTCGACATCAGCGAGCACGGCAACGAAGCCTACAGCGGGTTCCAGATTTTCACCGCCCAGTAAGCCCCGCCGGAACCGAGGAACACAAGGAATCCAGCCATGAAGCTGATCATCGCCTACATCCAGCCCGAACGACTCACCGCCGTCAAGCAGGCGCTTTACGAGAAGGA
>LVAZ01000203.1 GCA_001603055.1 Victivallales bacterium Lenti_02 | reverse complement strand
GTCCAGAGCGGCGGCGGACGCCGTTTCCAGCGCCGTGCCCGCCTCGTGCAGCAATTCGGCCAGACTCGGGCCGTCGGGCGGTTCGAGCCAATGCCGGAGCAGCCAATCCTCGAGGGTGTCATGGAGGGCCTGCGGCTGGCGCATGGCCCCCGTGAGCCGCAGGCATTGCGGTTGGTCGGTGGGCCAGGGCACCGGACGGTTGACGGCCAGGACCGGCAGCTCGTCCACCACGGCCACATCGCCCGCATTGATCCGCTGGGCCACCCCGTACACCGTCCCCGCCATCCGGTTCGATTCGGTCAGCACCACCACCCGGTCGGCCAAGGCCCCCGAGCGCTGACCGACGCGCACCGGGGCCTCGGGCACCAGAGTATCGAGTTCGGCGGCGAGGACGGGATTGAAGACCGTGCCTTCCTCGCGCGGAATCAGTTCGGCCAGCACCGCCCCGGCCTCGACCGAGGGCAACTGGTCCTTGTCGCCGAGCAGCACCACCAGCGTGCCCGGACGGATGGCCGCCAGCAGGCGCTCCATCATGACCACGTCCACCATCGAGACCTCGTCCACGATCACCACCTCGAACGGCAGGGGATGGTCCTCGTCGTGGGCGAAGGCCCCGCGCCGGGCCTGGAACCGGAGGAGACGATGAATAGTCGTTCCCACCAAACTGCCGAGACGCTCCAACCGTTCGGGCGGCTCCTCGGCCTGGGCCAGGCTCTGGCGGATGGATTCGGTGAGACGCTGGGCAGCCCGCCCGGTGGGTGCGACCAGGGCCATGTGCTCGGGCCGCACGCGGCAACGGTCCAGCGCCCGCAGCAAGGCCGCAACCAAGGTGGTCTTGCCGGTTCCCGGCCCGCCCGTCACCACCGCGAAATTGCCCCGCAACGCCAGGTAGATACCCCGGACCTGCGCCGGATTCAGCCGGAATCCCCGGAACCGGGCCACCTCCCGGACCATGTCCCGCAACGCGGCCGGTTCCATCCCAACCAGGCGTTCATTGCATCCCGCCAGCAGGGCCAGCCGGGTACGCAAGCGCCCTTCGCAGAGGAAATGCCGCCGCAGATACAAAAACCGTCCTTCCTCGCTGCGCACCAGCGGCCGCACGGGATCGAGGCCGTCGCCCACCAGTTCGGCCCATTCCCCGCCGGTCAGGCCAGCCTGGATCGCCTCGGCCACCGCCGCCGCCTCGGGCACCAGTTCCCCCAGTTCCCCATGCAGACTCGCGGAATCGAGCGACAGGCAGAGGCTCCCCCGCGCCCGGCTCGCGAACATCAGGACCAGCAAGGCGTGAAGCGCCAGCGTGGCCGGCTGGCCGGCAATGGCCAGCAAGTCGTCGATGGCCAGGCATTCGGGCAGATCGATCCGCTCGGTGGCCAGCGCCTGGCCGTACATCGCCTCGACCGGAGCGGGCAAGTGCAGCCCGAGGGCGCGGAGTTCGCCCGCGAGCTGTTCCAATTCGCTTGCGTTGACGGTGGAGGGCACGGCAGGGGGATTCCCGAATGGAGGCACCCTCTACCATACGCCTCGCTACCGGCGCAGCAAACGCACTTCGTAGGGTTGCAGGACGAGCTTGCCGCCAAGCGGTCCGTGCAGGGTGACATCCTGGACCTCGGCAGTGGCGTTGGCCAGAATCACCGCCTCCTCGCCGTCCGGCGAACGGAACGCATTGTGGAACACGGCGGGAAGCTCCAATTTCTGGTATTTGACGGTGGCCGACTCCAGCCGGGGGGGATGCAGCATGCGGCCCAGCAGCAGCCACGGCCGCCCCTCGCCGTGGAACAACCGGCTCCATTGCACCATCAGCGCATGGTCGCCGGGCAGATGCGCAACCTTTTTCATATCCACTGCCGCCGGATCGACGGGCTCAAGCCGCATGTCGTCCAGCCAGACGCTGCCCTCGCCGTTGAGGTGGAGCATGATGCGGAGCGTGACACTGCCCTCGGGGATCGTCACCACCACGGAGCCTTCCCGCCATTCGCCCGCCGTGTCTTCCGGCAGGGGAATCTTCCAGCCGGCCAACCCCCGCAGTCCCGGCGCGAGGGCACCGAAATTCAGCGCGTTGTCCGACTGCACCCCGGCCGTGCGCAGCTTCACGCTCACCCGGTAGGGCACACCGGGAATCAGCCCGGCTCCGGCGGTGGGGATGTTCTGGGAAACCTGCACCGTATCGCCGGCGGCATTCTTGAGAAGGAGAGAGGATTTGCCCTCCGCCACTACCTCCGTGTCCCGCTGGCAGGTGCCTTTCCACACCTTGCCCTGCCAGCCCCCGACCTTGTCCCAGAACCGGGGAGCTTCCGTCCCCCAGTCGTCGAACCCGCCGTTCAGCAGCAGCGAGTCGTAGCCGACCCGTTCGGACGGCACCAGATGGGGCATCTGCCCCGTCACCAGGCAATAGGCCTGGCACACCGGGTCGTTGCCGTGCGGATTGCTCTGGAACACCGGGACGAAGTCATGGTAGACATAGCCGTAGACCGAGGCGGGGAGATGGCCGGGAACCTGGGCGTTCCGGTCGGCGGTCTGGAAATCCCGGTAGTCCATCAGGCCCATCATATGGTTGAACCATTCCTGGGGTTCCTCGACGGCGAGGACAAAATCGGGCGTGCGGGCGCGGCCCAGGGCCAGCACCTCGCGGAACTGCTCCGCCACCACCTCGGTCTTCCACAACCCGTTCCCCGGCATGTGGCCATGATGTTCCGAATAGCAGTCAGGGAAGGCGCCCCGCACCACCTGATCCACCTGGATCATGTCCGCCCCGATGTCGAGACAGCCCCGGCAGATGTCGGTGAACCATTGCCGGGTCCAGGGAACGCCGGGACACATCGAGGCGTTGCTCCCGCCCTGCAGCCAGGACCGGGTGCCGATGCGGGGCTTGCCGTTCGCGTCGATCGAAACCCGGGACATGCCGCCCAGTTCCTCGAACCGCGCCCGGTCGTCCCACTCGAAGGTGTCTTCCTCCAGCTTGCGGTAGCTCACCGTCCAGTGATACCCCGAGGGCCAGAGGAACACATGCCCGCCCCGGCGGCGGACCGAATCCACCATCTGGGCGAAACCCTCGGCCGAGGGATAGGGGGGGAAGTAGTCGGGAGAAACCCAAGTCGCGCGTTTTTCCCAGCCCCAGAAGGTGACCACTAGGGGCAGACCGGCGAAATGCGGGTCCCAGTACCGCTCGAACCAGCGTTCGATCATGGCGGGATCACTCATCCACTGGCGTCCGAAACGGACCTGCGTGGGACCGGTTTTCATCCACGCCGCCACGTCCTCCCGTTCGCCGTAGGGCGCGGCGCACCAGGCCTGGCCGACGGCCCAGTCCCGGTAGATGTCCGCCGCATGCCGCCAGTCGGTATCCTCGCCCGTCGGCGCGGCGAAGGGCCGGACCACCGTGTCGTAGGGCATGGCCACCGTGCCCGTCCCGGTCACGGCATGCCGCCACCAGAGGCGCAGACCCCGGCTGTTGCGGGTGACGGAATGCCATTTTTCGTAGCCCTCGCCGTCGCAGGCCATGCTCATCACCCCGCCCGCCGCATCGTAGGCGCAGCCGAATTGAACCGCCAGCACCCCCCCGCCGCTCGTGCCTTCCTTCCATTCCTCCGGCCGGGGCATCACCCCTCCCTTGGGGGAGCCGATCACCACGGCATCGTCCCCGCCGGACTCGCCGAACGGGACGGCCAACTGCACATAGGGCGCCTCGAAACGCTGCATGAACACGCCCGCCGGAGTCTCGGCCGAGCAGCGCCAGCGCAACCCCTCGTCGTCGGGACCAAGACGGACGCTCACCCGCACCAGGAGTTCCGCCAAATCGACCCCGTTCTTCTCCCCGAAGCCCTTGCCCTCGGCCTCGACCACGGCTTCCTCGCCCTCCTGCCGGACCGTGCAGCGGAACTCCGCCGCCTCCGGGCTGTAGACCCGGATTTCCCCCTTGCCGGCCACCCAGACCATTGCCCCGAACCAGATTTCCGCCGGCATCGCCAGGTTCCGTCCCCCGGCCGCCTGCAACTGCGTCAAGCCCCCCGTTTTGCCCGTCGCGAACTCGGCTTCGAGCCGCGACGAGGCGAGCGCGATGCGCCCCTCCGTCTCGGCAATCCTCACCGGGGCCGCCGCCAGACCGCCAGCCAGAAGCAAACCGGACAAAAGAAGGGAAATCGGGCGCATGGTGAACTCCTCATGATAGGTGGGGAAGGCACAGCGGAAAATACCCACATACATGGCGCGATACCAAGCGCCCGGACAATCTTGCAACGTGGCCCTACAGGTCCCGGTACATCTGCCAGAACAGAATCCAGGGATCGAGCCGGATCAACTCGCCGTGATCCACGACGGCGAAGGCGAAATGGCTGTGTTCCGCCACCCCCACCCACGTCCCGGCCCCTTCGGCGTACTGCTGCCCGGCCGCCAGCGGCACCTGCTCGGGGACCGTCTGCCGGACCATGTGGCAACTGGTCAGAATCCACAGCGAACCGTCCGCCCAATGGCGAATGCCGCGCCAGCGGTTGTTGTTGTGCCCCATCGCGGTCGAGTTGTAGAGGAACTGGTCGTCGAGGGCGATGGGCGCGAAGAGCGGGGTTCCCTTGGGGTGGTTGATGTCCAGCCCCCCGTGCGCCGAAGCCCCGTCGTAGGCACCCATCCAGCAATCCTCCCCGCGGTAGCAGTCCTCGATCCGCAACCCGCCCTCGGGCAACGGACACCAGGGGTGAACCCGCTCCGGGCAGACCCGTCCCCGCGCATCCTGCACCGCCAGCCGCGCCTGCCGACGCGGCGGTCCCGAATGGCTGCACGTCTCCTGCAACCGGCAGGGGCTGTGCGTTTCCTTGAGGAAAGCGAAGGACGCATCCACCGCATCCAGCCAAAGCCGCATCCCCCCAATCTCCCAGGGCTCGTAGAAGCTGGCCTGCGTCCCCACCACCCGCTCCAGCCGATGCTCCTCTCCCCCCGCCCGCACATCCGCCCAGAACCGGTACACCGTCGTGGCCCCCGACTGCTCGACGCCGGGAGTCGCCAGAGTCGTCCGCACGATCTCCGCGCCGGTGCCGACCACCTCCAGCGTCGTCAGCCCCCCGTCGAACAACTGGAATTCGAGCGTGTCCCCGTGCAGCATCTCGACGGCAGTCAGCGTGTCCTTCGCCCGGCGCTTGAGTAGCATGGGGATTCCTTTCTCGCGTGGATTCGCGGATTATTTCGCCCGCCTGGCTTCGTAGCGGTCGATGCCGTCGAGGATGGCGCGGTAGTTGCCGTCCTCGCGCTGGGCGGGGAGGTCTTCGGTGATGCCGATGAGGAAACCGTCGCCGGGCTCGGCCTGCTGGCAGAGTTCGACGGTGACGCGCTCGATTTCCGCCTCGCTGCGGAGGTGGACCGAGGAGGGGTAGTTGATCCAGAGCACCTTGTCCGGCCAGGCGGCGCGGGCCTCGCGGAGGGTCATGTCCGTGTCGGGGGCGGGGGTGAAGGCTTCGACGTAGTCGAGATCGAGGCGGGCGATGTCGGCGGCGAACAACCGGCAGTTGGCGTCGAAATGCACTCCGATGAGCTTGCCGTGCCGGTGCATTTCCTCGGCGGCTTCCTGATAGTTCGGCACATAGTATTGCCGGAACGCATCGAGGCCGACGATTTCGGGGACCACGTTGCCGCCGTAGTTGGCGTGGCCGACCGGCGAACGGGCGACGATGGGATAGGCCAGGCGGCGCTTTTCGACCATGATGTCATAGAGCTTCAACATCTCGTCCCGGTTGTCCATCCACTGCATGCAGAAGTGCATGGTGCCGAACACGCCGCCCGAAATGAGGTGTTGCAGGGGCTCCAGACCGAAGCTGGCGCGGACCACGGTGTTCGCATCCGCCTCCTGCACGAGCTGCTGGGCGCGCGCGTAGTTGGGGGTGACGACCGCGTCGGCAAGGTAGCAGGCGATGGCCTTGAAATCGTTCTCGTCGGTGAAGAGATGCTTGTGGGTCCAGGTGGTGAATCCGGCGGGTTCGCGGATGGTGTGGAGGTCGCCGCAGGGGGTGCGGATATCGGTCCGCACGAGCCGCCTGCCCTCCTCCTCGTAGCGGGTCGAGGAAATGGCGCAGTTGGGGAAATGGAGATCGTAGACGCCGATCCGCTCGACCAGCCCCATGCCCCGGGCCTTGAGCACGGGCAGCGCCGCCGGGGTGGGCGGTTTGGAGGCATAGACGGTGAAGGGAATCCGGTCCGGGCGCTCGTGCCGGAGAGCCGCCTCGATGCGTTCGCGCACGGTCATGGGAACCTCCCGCGACGGAATGGAAGCTGGTGTTTTTCTACCATAGCATGCCATCCGGGCCGCGCCCCGACTGGGACAACCCGGTGGAATAGAATGCGGGGGGTATTCCGGATTAGGATATGGCCCAAGCGCGAGATTGGCATGATCCGGCTATCTCCATATCCCGAAGCGGCGATACGGCTATGCTTGGTTCTTCCGGCGGAAGGCGAGCGGAGTGCAGCCCCGTTCCCGGCGAAAGATGCGGGTGAAGTAGGACTGGTCGGCGAAGCCGCAGCGGAGAGCGATCTCGCCCAGGCTCGCCTCGCCCCGGCGGATGAGGCAGACGGCCCGGTCCACGCGCATGCGGTTGAGAATCCGGGAGAAGGTGGTGCCGGTCTCCTGTTTCAGCACCGCGCAGAAACGGGAGGGGGAGAGGCCGGCCGCGCGGGCCGCCTCGGCCAGAGTCAGGGGTTGGTGGCAGTGCTGTTCCATATGGTTCAGGGCGTCGAGCACCCGTTCCCTGCCGGCGGTGGTGCCGACGCGGGGCACCGCGTCGATCAGGCGGTCGAGGGTGGCCCGCACCCAGGCGGCGATTTCCTCGGGTGTGCGCACGGCGGAAAGTTCGGCCAGGGAGAGGCAACTGTCGGCGAAGAGTTGTTCCGGCGCGGAGCCGGCCTCGATGGCGGAGCGGAACATGCTGGCGACCAGTTCGAGCAGGAAGCCCTTGAGCAGGTCCGGATTGCCGCCGCCATGATGGAAGACGGCCACCAGGACCCGGTTGAGAATCCGCCGGGCCTCGTTGCGGTCGCCGTTGCGGGTGGCGGCGAAAAGCCCCGGTTCCTCGCGGGTGTAGAGACTGCGGATGTCGGCGGCGTGGCGGCCGTGGGCACCGTGCAGAACGTAGGCGCGCTGCTGTTCGGCCGCGTAGACCGTGCGCTGGGCGGCCAGGGCGGCGGCATTGGTGAGGTTGCACGCCTCGGCCAACAGGCGCAGATGCGTTCCCGCCGCGCGCACATCGAGCCCCTCCCTGCCCAGCACCCGCGTCTCCTCGGCCACGCAGACCAAGCCCCCGACGATTTCGTTGTTGACGGTGAGCGGCACCCCCCAGGCCAGGAGATGCTGGTTGCAGAGGGCCGCGCTCGGTTCACCCCAGCGCCAGCATTCCTCGACCACGAAGGCGCGGACCTGCCGCGCCTCGGCGTTGTCCTCCCCCGGCCAATCGCCGCCGCCAGGGCGTAGCGCCCCCTCCCGGTCGACGGCGAAAAGCGGCACCCCGAAGGCCCGGCGGCACTCCGCCGCCAACTCGGCGAACAGCGCCTCGTCCAAAAGCCGCAACGTTTCCGGGTGTCGCTCAAACATACAGTAATATACTACCAAAACATGCCATAGAAACCCTATTTTCCGCTATTCTATAAAAGAATATTACTCATGTTGTCTCCGGTTCCATTTTTCCACGACAGCGAAAGGGCAGACGCATGAAGATTTCCTACACTCAGTTGGCCATCGCGGATCAGGAAGCGTTGATTTTCGGCAACTGTCCCCATCCCCTCCCCCTCAAATCCGGCATGGTGCTGGGCGGCGGCACGGTCTATCCCGAGCTGAACTTCACGCTGCCGACGATGCAGGTGGACGACGAGTCCTGGCCCAAGGTCCGGGACCACTACCGGCAAATCGCCTCGGGGGCCTTGCTCCGTGCCGCCGAACTGCACGCGCCGGGAGTGGTGCTGGAATTCGAGACGGTCCCCCAGATGACCGCCAATCCCGACTGGGGGGTGGAACTCTGCCAGATTCTTCTCGACGAGATCGGCAAGGCCCGCGATACCCACGGTCTGCGCGCCGCCCTGCGCATGACCCCCAACGACAACCGGGAAATGGAACGGCCCCCCGCCATGCGCTCTGGCCCCCACTTCGCGGCCATGCTCGAAACCTTCGAGCGCAGCGCCGCCGCCGGGGCCGACCTGCTCAGCATTGAGTCGGTCGGCGGCAAAGAGGTACACGACGACGCTCTGCTCAACGCCGACATCCGCGGCGTCATCTTCGCCCTCTGCGTCATGGGGGTGCGCGACATGAAGTTCCTCTGGGACCACATCGTCGCCATCGCCAAACGGCACGGGGCCGTGCCGGCCGGCGACACCGCCTGCGGCTTCGGCAACACCGCCATGGTCCTGGCCGAGCAGCGGATGATCCCCCATGTGTTCGCCGCCGTGGTCCGCCCCATCACCGCCGTCCGCTCCCTGGTCGCCTACGAATGCGGCGCGCGCGGCCCCGGCAAGGACTGCGGCTACGAGAATCCGATTCTCAAGGCGATCACCGGCTACCCGATGGCGATGGAGGGCAAGGGGGCCACGTGCGCCCATCTCAGCCCCCTCGGCAACATCGCCGCCGCCACCTGCGACCTGTGGAGCAACGAGTCGGTGCAGAATTTCAAGCTCCTCGGCGGCATGGCCCCCACCTGCTGCCTCGAACAGCTCGAATACGACTGCCGTCTCTTCAACCGGGCCCTGGCCGAAGGCCACGACGCCTCGCACACCCTGCAGCGCTGGATGGTGGAGTCCGACGCCTCCCTCGATCCGCAGGCCTATGTGCTCACCCCCGCCAACTGCATCACCTTCGCCCGGGAAATCGTGGCCAGCAAAACCCATTACGAGGCCGGGCGCCGGGTCGCGGCCAAGGCCGTGCAGCTTCTCCGCGAAGCCGTCGCCGACAATCAGGTGCGCATCCCCGAGCGCGACCGTGTCTTCCTCGATGTCATCGACGCGGGGCTCGAAACCATGCCGGAACGGGAGGAGGACTTCATCGCCGAAACCCTGCCTATGCTCGACACCTCCAAGTTCCGGCCCGAAGACTACGACTTGACCCTCTGATTCCGCCCTCCCATCCCCTGTTCGGGATGGAGACCGCCGGTAGATAATCCTATCTACCGGCGGTCGACCGGTCGGAGGTTGTTGTCCGGTAGGCGGGGTCCCAGTCCTTGCAGACCGAATCGAAGCCCCTGGCCTGGGCGGCGGCCATGACTTCGGCCAGGCTGCGGTGGTCCTGGACCTCGAACTGGTTTTCGGCCTCGGTCTCTTCGGCGTAGCCGCCGGGGGCGGTGCGGGAGCCGGCGGAGAGCCGGGTGATGCCGAGGGGCAGCAGGTGGTCGCGGAGGGCGGCCGATTCGCGGGTGGAAAGCACCATTCCCGCGTCGGGCAGGAACAGGCGCAGGGCGCAGAGAATCTGGACGAGTTCGGCATCCCCCACGGGACAGGGGGGCTCCAGAGCGCCCGCCGCCCGGCGCATCCGGGGAAATGAGACGGAAACGTGCTGCCGCCAACAGGTCCGTTGCAGATAACGGGCGTGAAGCCCCACATAGAAGGCATCCACCCGCCAGTCGGCCAGCCCGAGCAAGGCCCCGATGCCGAGAAAGGCCACGCCAGCCTGCGCCCCCCGTTCGGGGGTTTCGAGCCGCCAGCGGAAGTCCCGCTTGGGACCGGAGGGATGGAACCGGGCATAGGCGACCGGATCGTAGGTTTCCTGATAGATGGTCAGGGAATCCACCCCGGCCTGGACCAGAGACGCATACTCGGCCACGCCGAGGGGCTGGATTTCGATGCTGAGCGAGGCTACCAAATGGCCCAGGGCCCGGGCCAGTTCGGCAAAGTAGTCCACAGGGACACCTTTCGGGTCTTCGCCCGCAACCAGCAGGAGATGGCGAAACCCCCGGCCGACGAGATGCTCCGCCTCGCGGACGGCCTCCGCCACCGTCAGCCGCCGCCGCGCCGTGCGGTTGCGGCAATTGAACCCGCAGTACAGGCAGCCGTTGACGCAGTGGTTGGAAACATAGAGGGGGGCGTAGAACTGGACGGTGTGTCCAAACCGCTGTCGGGTCAGGCTGGCGGCGCGCCGGGCCAGGCTTTCGAGCTGGGGAGCGGCACCGGGGGCCAGCAAGGCCGCCAAGTCGGCCTCGGTGCGGGCCCCGTCGGCCAGAACCCGCCGGACCCGGCCGGGATCGGCGGCTGCCAGCGCGGCCTGCACCCGCGCGACCGGCCACTCGGCCAGCACGTCCGCGAAACTTGCCGCCAGATAGTCCATCAGTCTTCCTTCC
>LVAZ01000659.1 GCA_001603055.1 Victivallales bacterium Lenti_02 | reverse complement strand
GCCAAAGACCTGATGAGCGGAAAGACCCTGCAGCTCGGCGCGCAGATCGCCCTCGACCCGTACCAGTACCTGATTCTCCAATAAGCTATGAAAAAGATATTCTACTGCATCGCAGCGGTGCTGCTGGCTGCCGCCTGCGCGCCGAAACAGACCGACGCTCCCCTGGCTCCGGAGCGGCTGGACCGCATCGAGCCCCCCTGCTGGTGGGTGGGGATGAAGACCCCGCTGCAGCTGCTGGTCAAGGGTGAGGGCATCGGTGCCTACGACGAGGTCCGCGTCGAAGGCGGGAAGGGAGTCAAGGTGGAGGCCGTCCACAAGGCGGAAAGCCCGAACTACCTCTTCCTGGACATCCGCATCGCGGCCAATGCCCCCGCAGGGAGCTACAAGCTCGTTTTCAGCCGCGACGGAGACTGCTTCGCCGTGCCCTATGAGCTTGCCGCCCGTGCGGAAGGCTCCGCGGAGCGCGTGGGCTTCGGCAACGCCGACGCCATCTACCTGATTATGCCGGACCGCTTCGCCAACGGCGACCCGTCGAACGACACCGTCGCCGGGATGCGCGAGGCCGCGAGCCCAGAAGCCTTCTTCGGGCGCCACGGCGGTGACATCCGCGGCATCCGGGACCACCTGGACTACATCGCCGATATGGGCTTTACCGCCATCTGGAACACGCCCCTGCTGGAAGACGACCAGCCCCGGCAGTCCTACCACGGCTACGCCTGCACGGATTACTACCGCATCGACCCGCGTTTCGGCAGCAACGAAGACTACCGGGCGCTGACCGACGAGGCCCACAGGCACGGCATCAAGATGATTATGGACGTCGTGACGAACCACTGCGGCAGCCTCCACTGGTGGATGGCGGACCTGCCGTTCCAGGACTGGGTACACCAGTGGCCGTCCTATACGCAGTCCAACTACATCTTCTCGACGCTGAACGACCCGTATGCCTCCCGGATCGACCGGACGCAGATGGTCGAAGGCTGGTTCGACCGCTCGATGGCGGATATGAACCTCGACAACCCGTACCTGCTGCGCTATTTCCAGCAGTGGGCCGTATGGTGGGTCGAATGGGCCGGCCTGGACGGATTCCGGGTCGACACCTACCCCTACAATGAGAAAGAACCGATGTCGCAGTGGTGCGCAGCCGTGCTGAACGAGTATCCGAAGCTGAACATCGTCGGCGAAGTCTGGTCTAACAACGTGCCGCAGGTCGCCTACTGGCAGGCAGGCAACCCCAACAAGGACGGCTTCAACTCCAACCTCCCCTCGATTATGGACTTCTGCCTGATGTCCGCCATCGGCGAGGGCATCGGAGCCGAACACGGCAACATCTCCCGGGTCTATGACTCGATGGCCAACGACCTGTATTTCCACAATCCGATGAATATGATGATCTTCCCGGGCAACCACGACACGGACCGCATCGGCGACGTGATCGGGGAGGATCCGTCGAAGATGAAGATGGTGATGGCGCTGATGGCGACGCTGCGCGGCTACCCGCAGATTTTCGCGGGCGACGAGCTGATGGT
>LVAZ01000202.1 GCA_001603055.1 Victivallales bacterium Lenti_02 | reverse complement strand
CACCCTCCGCAACCCCCGGCGTCTCGCCCGTGCCGTCGAGGTGCTCCGCCTCGCCGGTTCGCCCCCCTGGGAACTGGCCCCGGAACGGCCCGCCGCGCCCGCCCTGCCGGTCCGCCAGTTCATTCTCCTGCCCACCATGGACGTCCTCAAGCCGCGGATCGAGCAACGCACCGCCTGGATGCTCGGGCACGGCTGGATCGAGGAGGCCGGGACCGCCATCGCGGCGGGCCTGCTCCGCAGCCCGACCGCCCGGCAGGCCCTCGGCTACCGCGACATCGCCGCCTACCTGCGCGGGGAGATTCCCGGCCGCGAGGCCCTGCTCCAGACGTTGGTCGGGCGCACCGTGCAGTACGCCCGCCGCCAGCGCACCTGGTTCCGCCACCAGCACCCCGGCGCGGAGATTCTCGAACTCGACCGGCCCACCACCGCCGAGGCCCTGCGGGATTATATCCTCGACCGTCTGAAATAGGCGGCGGCGGACCTACAGCCTGCCGTCCACCTGCTCCCGGGGCAGGAAGCCCTTGATGTCGTACACCACCGCTCCGGACGCCCGGAACGGCGCGAGATCGAGCCCCAGAAACTCGCGGTGGGACACGGCGAGGATCACCCCGTCCACCGAACCGGCCAGGGCCTGGGCGGAAGCCAGGTCGGGAATCAGGTCCAGACCGTACTCCCGCTTCACTTCGGCCGGATCGGCCCACGGGTCGCAGACCAGCAGCCGGCACCCGTAGTCCGCCAGCTCGTCGATCACGTCCACCACCCGCGAGTTGCGGATGTCGGGGCAGTCCTGCTTGAAGGTGACGCCCAGCAGCAGGATGCGGGCGCCGTTCACGGCATGGCCCCGGTGGATGAGCAACTTGACGACCCGGGAGGCGACGTGCCGGCCCATGCCGTCGTTGGTCCGCCGCCCCGCCAGAATGATCTGGGGGTGGTGCCCGAGCTGCTGGGCCTTGTGGGTCAGGTAGAAGGGGTCCACCCCGATGCAGTGCCCGCCCACCAGGCCGGGGGAGAAGCGGAGGAAATTCCACTTGGTGCCCGCCGCCGCGAGCACATCATGGGTGTCGATGCCCATGCGGTCGAAAATCATGGCCAGCTCGTTGACGAAGGCGATGTTGATGTCCCGCTGGCAGTTCTCGATGATCTTGGCGGCCTCGGCCACGCGGATCGAGGGGGCCGGATGGGTGCCGGCCTTGACCACCAGCCGGTAGAGCGCGTCCACCGCCCGCCCCGCCTCGGGAGTCGAGCCGCTGGTCACTTTGACGATCGTCGCCAGCCGGTGCTCGTGGTCGCCGGGATTGATCCGCTCGGGGCTGTAGCCGCAATGGAAATCGCGGTTGAAGACCAGGCCGCTCTCGCGTTCGAGCACCGGCACGCAGTCCTCCTCGGTGCAGCCCGGATAGACCGTGCTCTCGAAAATCACCAGCGCCCCCCGGCCCATGGCCCGGCCCACCGTGCGGCTGGCCCCCAGCAGCGGGGCGAGGTCGGGCTGCTTGGCCGAATCGATGGGCGTGGGCACGGCCACGATGTAGATGTCCGCCCCCCGGAGATCGGCGGGATCGTTCGAAAACCGCAGTTTCGCCGCCGCCTGCAACTGCTCGGGCGTGGTCTCGAGGGTGCCGTCCCGGCCCGCCCGCAGCTCGGCAATCCGCTTTTCCTTGATGTCGAAGCCGAGCGTCGGCAGCAACCGGCCGAACTCGACCGCCAGAGGCAGGCCCACATAGCCCATGCCCACAATGGCCAGCCGCGCATTGCCGGACTCGATCTTCGCGAGCAGTTCTTCCATGGATGCCGTCTGCCTCATACTTGGTTTTGGGAAAGGAATACTATAGCGGCTCCCCCTCCGCCTGGCGACTGGGGGGCGCGAGCGCTGGCAGGGCGGAGCGCGGGCGCTAGAGTAGCCGGACGCATTCCGTATCAACCATCCAGGACATCGCGCCATGCTTGCCCTCCCCGAACGCATCGACTCCGTGGTCCAGCTCGAGGATTTGCTCAGCCAGCCATCGCCCGCCCTGATCGAGGAATTCCGCCGGCTCGATGGCGACGTGGCCATCATCGGCGCCACCGGCAAGGTGGGGCCGTCGCTGGCGCGCATGGCCCGCCGGGCGGTCGCGGAATCCGGCGTCGCCCGCCGCGTCCTCGCCGTCGCCCGCAGCCCCATGCCGGAACTGGCGGCGGCGGGCATCGAGACGATTTCCTGCGACCTGCTCGATCCGGCGGCGGTGGCCGGGCTGCCCCGCGTCCCCAACGTGGTCTACCTCGTGGGCCGCAAATTCGGCTCGACCGGCAGCGAGTCCATGACCTGGGGCGTCAACGCCCTCGCCGCCTACCACACCGCCCGCCATTTCCAGGGCGCGCGCATCGCCGCCTTCTCCACCGGCTGCGTCTATCCGGTGATGGACCTGGCGAGCGGCGGCGCCACCGAGGCCACCCCGGTCGCCCCGGTGGGCGAATACGCCATGTCCTGCGTCGCCCGCGAACGCATGTTCGACTACTTCGCGGACCGGGGCGAGCTGGCGGCGGTCCACCTGCGCCTGAACTACGCGGCCGAATGCCGCTACGGCGTCCTCCACGACCTGGCCGAACGCATCTGGAACGAACAGCCCGTGGACCTCACCACCGGCTACGCCAACGTGATCTGGCAGGGCGACTGCAACGACCAGGCCCTGCGCTCCCTCGCCCTCGCCGCCAGCCCCGCCGCCATCCTCAACCTCACCGGCCCCGAAACCTTCTCGATCCGCCAGGTGGCCCTGCAACTGGGCGAACTGCTCGGCCGCGAGGTCCGCTTCGCCGGCCAGGAGAACGGCTGCGGCTACCTGAGCAACGCCAGCCGGGCCAACGGGCTCTTCGGCAATCCCCGCGTCCCCCTCGCCCGCCTCGTCCAGTGGGTCGGCCACTGGGTCCGGCAGGGCGGCGCCTCGCTGGGCAAGCCCACCCATTTCGAGACCCAGGACGGGAAATACTGAACCGCCAGCCAGGAATCGCCATGCGCCGTCTTCTCCCCCTTTTCGCCGCCGCCGGACTTGCCGCCCAGGAGCCTGCCATGTGGCGTTCCCAATTCTATCCCGAGAACTGGACCCCGCAGCACACCCTGCCCGACGGCCGCTTCCTCCACGACTTCTCCTACGCGGGCTACCGTTTCGGCGAGGAACCCCCCGTCGTCGCCGGACCCGAATTCGTCCTCCAGGGGGCCGATGCCACCGGCGCGGCCGACGCCACCGGCGCCATCCAGGCCCTGCTCGACGAGGCGGGCACCAAGGGCGGCGGCGTGGTCCGCATCCCCGCCGGCCTCTACCGCTGCGACGGTGTTCTGACCATGCGCCATCCGCACCTCGTCCTCCGCGGCGACGGCCCGGAAAAGACCCGCCTCTTCTTCACCTCCATGCCCGGCGGCGGCAAGAACCACCTCAATCTCGCGGGCGGCTTCCGCCTCGGCACCGAAATTCCCCTGGCCAGAGACGGGGCCAACCGCGCCGACTACGTCGAAGTGGCGGAGGTCGGGTCCCTGGCGGTCGGGCAGGAAGTCGCCGTCGGCTGGACCATCACCCCCGAGTTCGTCGAGGAACACGGCATGACCGGCACCTGGAAAGCCTTCAACGGCACCTGGCGCCCCATGTTCCTGCGCACGGTCACGGGCATCGACGCGGCAAAAACCCCCGTGCGGGTCCATCTCGATGTCCCCCTCCGCTACCCGGCCCTCGTCCGCGACCATGCCAGCATCAAGCCGGCCGGCGGCTATGTGACCGAGAGCGGCATCGAGAATCTGGGGGTGAGCAACGCGATCGACGGGAAGACCGCCTGGGAGAAGCCCGGCATCCACGCCATCGGCCTGCGCGGAGTCAAGGACTGCTGGGTGCGCAACGTCCATTCCTTCCCCTCCCCGCTGGCCGAGGCCAAAGGCTACCACCTCCAGAACGGCGGCATCATCGTCGTGCAGGCCCGCCGGGTCACCGTCGCCGGCTGCGATATGCGCAAGGCCCAGAACCGGGGCGGCGGCGGCGCGGGCTATCTCTTCCACGTCAGCCGCTCGAACGAAATCCTCACCCGCGACTGCGTGGGCGCCGCCGGCCGCCACAACTTCATCCAGAACTGGGATTTCGGCTCGACCGGGCTGGTCTGGCTGCGCTGCCACAGCGCGGAAGGCCGGGGCTACAACAGCCGCCTCGACCCGGTGGGCTACATGGGCCTCAGCGAATACCACCACTCGCTGGCGATGGCCTGCCTGGTGGACGCCTGCACCCTCGACGACGGCTGGTTCGGCGGCAACCGCCACGACTGGAGTTCCGGCGCGGGCAGCACCGTCACCCAGAGCGTCTACTGGAACACCGCCGGCCGGGGCCTCCTCCGCTCCTGGCAGAGCGGCCACGGCTACATCATCGGCACCCGGGACATCAAGGTCGAAACCTCCCTCGACCAGCGCTACGGCCAGCACACCGCCCCCGAGGACACCCGCGAGGGCATCGGCCAGGGCGCCGGGCTCCGCCCCGTCTCCCTCTACGAGGACCAGCGCGCCCGGCGGCTGCAAGCCCGGCCGAAATGAAAAACCCCCGGCGCGGGGCGGCGCCGGGGGCGATGGGCAAAGGACGGGGTTAGTTGCCCCAGTTGTAGAGAGCCTTGTCCTCGTAGCGCAGGCGCTTGCCGGACTCGACGTGGCCGTCGGCGAAGAGCACGTTCGAGTTCTGGTTGTGGCGGGCGTCCTCGAGCATGCCCCAAGTGGCGGTGGCGCTGTGCACGATGCCGTAGCCGTGGGTGCCATCGCCGTTGGCGCTCTCGCCCACCAGCAGGGTGGTGGTGGTGCCGTAGCCGTTGGCGGCGGTGAAGGTGGATTGCAGCACCTTGCCCCCCAGGAACCAACTGATCCCGTAGTGCATCTTGAACCCGTTGCCGGGGACATTGTAGCGCCAGTCGTTGGCCACGCTCTTGCTCGGGCAGTCGAAGACCTTCTCGTTGCTGCCCGCGTAGGCGTAGATCAAGTCCGCCCAAATCCAGACCAGGGAGGTGCTGTCGCGGGACGGCATCACGTACTCGCGGTTGTCGTCCATGTACATGAAGGAGGCCAGACCGATCTGCTTGAGGTTGCTGGTGCAGGAAATCTGCCGGGCCTTCTCGCGGGCCTGCTGGAGGGCGGGCAGCAGCATCGAGGCCAGAATGGCGATGATCGCGATCACCACCAGCAGCTCGATCAGGGTGAAACGACGGGACTTGCAGCGCAGGGTGTTCATCGGTGGCTCCAAAGTTGGGGACGTGGCCGCCGCTCTGGCGGCAGTACTGACACTACCCCGGAAGGATAAGCCGCTCCGTCCCGCCTGCGCAGGATGATTCCGCCAATCGCAGGGATGATCCCGCCAATATCCTATTGCCAGACTCCGGGAAGCCCCGGGGGGAAGGATTGGGCGGCATGGCGGTAGGCGCTGGGCGCGATCCGGTAGTGTTTCCGGAACTGGCGCGAGAGGTAGCCGCCGTCGGAGAAGCCGACCCGGTCGGCGATCTCGTCCAGCTTCCAGTCCGTGTCGCGCAAGAGTTCCGAGGCCCGCCGCAGCCGCAGGCGCAGAACATATTCGAGGGGCGGGCAGCCCAGCACCTCCTGGAACACCCGGTACAGGGTGCGCTCGGAGACATGGGCCACATAGGCCAGCTCCGCGACCGCGAGCGGCTCGCGGAAACAGGCCTCGATGTGGCTGAGAGTGTCCCCCAGACGCAGCATCCCCAGCGATTCCGCGTGCCGCTGGAGGGAATACTCGCGGGACAGGGCGACGATGATCCGCATCAGGCTGCCGACGGCGGCGAAAAGGCTGCCGGGACCGGGTTGCAGCACCTCCCGCTCGATCTCCGCCGCCATCCCGTCGATCTCCGCCAGGCGTTTCAGCGACAGGTGCAGCCGGGCGTTGAACTGGCTCTGGCGGCGCAGCCGGGGCTCGAAGGTGAACAAGGCGTGGTAGCCGGGCAGGCCGTCCAGATCGAGCCGGGACACCCCCAGCCCGTCCAGGTCGAACATCAGATTCACGATCATCAGGTCTTCCGTGTCCGCATAGCCGTGGCGCATGCCGGGGCTGATGACGAACACGTCCCCCGCCTGCACCGGAAACGCATCGTCGTCGAGCAGGTGCTTGCAGCGGCCCGACATCACCAGCACCACCTCGGTCAGCGGATGGTCGTGCAGGTGCATGCGCTGCTGCAACTTGCGCCGCCGGATGGCGAGCGAGTCGGTCAGATAGTCGATGTTGCCCAGTCTGTTCATGGCGCGGGAACCACCCGCCTTGGCGGGATAGCGCCTCCGTCCTCCCCATTCCATAACCTGCGAAGAGCCCCGGCGCAAGTGGCCGGAAGACGAAAATACCGGGGGCTGCCCTTTGGGTACTTGAAAAGTAGCAAATTCCGGACTAGATTTGTGTTTACGGCTTTCCGGAAAATCCTAGAGTCCGGGGGTCGGCTGGATTGTTCGCCTCACACGCAACCGGCAACATAAGGAACGCCGACATGAACAACACTTCGCGCCGTTTCACCCTGATCGAGCTGCTGGTGGTGATCGCGATCATCGCCATCCTGGCCTCGATGCTGCTCCCCGCCCTCCAGCAGGCCCGCGCCAAAGCCCGGCAGATTAGCTGCGTCTCGAACCAGAAGCAGTTGTCCCTGGCCCACCTCATGTACATGAACGACAACCGGGAACGGTTCATCTACGGCTACGACGGCAACCGGGTCGGCGAGGACCGCTGCTGGCGCGGCGGCCTGCTCTCCTACTACAACGACACCAATGTCACCATCTGTCCCTCCAACACGACCGACGGTGTGCGCTCCTACGGTTTCCACAGCGAGCTGAGCAGCCAGATGTCCACCATCATGGCCAGGCCCTCGGGCACCGTCCTCAAGGGCGACAACATGGAGGTTTCGACCGCCCCCGGCTTCGGCCCCCCGCCGCCCATCTCCACGCGCAGCAACAACGGCGACTGGCAGATCGGCTACTGGCACAACTTCAACAACGCCACGGCGGCCGGCGCCAACCGGAACATCCGGCTGATGCACACCGGCGTGCATGCCCCCCAGATCAATCTCTCCTTCGCCGACGGCCATGTGGAATCCATGAGCATCAACCAGGCCTGGGGCCCCTACAACTACGGTGACGCCGCCAACATCTGGGACAACCAGTAGTCCCGATCCCCCTCCCGCACCCCGACGCCCGCGCCGGCCCCCCGCCGCCGCGGGCGTTTCCGTTTCTAGCAGCCGCCCCGGGCGGTCTCGTACTCGCGCGAGCCGGGATAGTCCTTGCCCAGGTAGAAATGGAGGCAGCCCTTCACCGGCCCCTGCGACGTGTGGAAGGCCGAGGCGCAGCGGTCCAGCCGTTCCGTGTCGAGGAAGGCGTTGGCCCGGTAGTTGGTGACCGCCACGTTGACCAGCGAATACGCGGCATTTCCCCGCAGCAGACCCCAGGCGATCCGGGCCACCTGCCGGCGTTTTCCCGGACGGACGGCCGCGAGCAGATGCCAGGCAGGCAGGACGCGCCCTCCCCACCATCCGGGCTTCCCGCGAATCCCGGCCAGACGGCGATAGGTTTCCGTCAGGTCGAAGTAGTGGTTCAGGGGGCGGTTGCCCCAGGGGGCCCGCACGAAGGGGACATGCACGCCGCAGTCGGGATGGGGTTGCAGGCCCCAGGGCGGACAGCCTGGCAGCGGCAGGATGTCGGCCATGCTCAGGCCCAGGTCGCCCGCGCCCGCCACCATGGCGGCGAGGATCATTTCCCGGTCCACATGACAGTCGGAGGGATAGTCGAACCGGCCCACCCGCGCGGAGATGCCGAAGGTCATGTTCCGGACCCTCGGCCCCAGTTCGAGCCCGTGGGCCAGCAGCTTGGGCGCCTCGGCGAGATTGTGCGCGGTCACCGTGCAGTTGAGCCCCACGTCCAGCCCGGCGGCGATGGCGTTCGCGATGGCCTGCCGTTTCAGGTCCAGCGCATTGCGCTTGAGGGCCTCCAACTCCGCCTGGTCGAAGGAGTCGAACTGGAGGCAGACGCGGGAGGTGCCGCTGGCCTTCAAATCCCGGGCCAGGCGGGAATCGCGGCCGAGCAGCGCCCCGTTGGTGACCACCCCGACACTCAGCCCCATCGCGGCCAGCCGCCGCACGATCTCCAGCAGATCGGGGTGGAGAGTCGGTTCGCCGCCGAACAGATGCAGGATGCGCCCGCCCTGCCGCCGCATGGCATCGGCGCGGCGGCAGATTTCATCCACCCCAAGGAAGACCCCCTGCTCGGGCGGCACGGCGGCGCTGGCGCAGATGGCGCAGGCGAAATTGCAGGCGTTGGTGACGGAGATGTAGTTGAGCGCGAAGCGCAGCCCCGGCGGCGGCGGGCCGGACCGGTCGGCATGACTGCGCCCGTCGAGTTCCCGGTAGAGGGCGGCATCGGTGGAGAGCAGATGCTCGGCGGGATGCTCGGGACAGTGGAGCAGGCCGTGGATCCGTCCCTCCCGCTCGACCACTTCGGCCGGCCAGGTCTTGCCGCAGGTGCGGCATATCGCGCGGGTATTGCGGAGAATGGTCATGGGCCGGGCCGATCCTTGGTTGCGGGCCGGTAGTCCGCCGCGCAGCAGGGCAGCAGCGCTCCGTCCCGGACAATGGCGGTCGGACAATAGGCGCAGCGCACCCAGGCACCGGCGGCATTCCGGCGCGGACCGTCGTCGTACACCACCATCTTATGGCGCAGGGACGCCGAAGCCGGACGCGCCCGGAGCAGAAAACGCCAGGCCCCGAGAAACCGGCAGGTGCTCAGCCCGTTGAGCAGAACCCGGAACGCGGTGAGCCCCGGCCGTTGCGAGGTCTTGTGGACATAGCGCCCGGTGGCCAGCTTGTGCAGCCGCATCAGCGCCGCATCGAGACCGTTCGAACGGATTGGGAAGGCAGACCGGGACGGGGGATCGTCCACGTAGGGCTGGAAAAAGGAAATCCAGCAGGGCGGGCCACCGTCCGAGGCGGGAATCGCCGCATAGGGCAGCAGATCGAAGCGTTCCCGGAAAAACCCGGCGACCGGCCCGGTGCCCAGCCCGCCACCTTCCTCCCGCCGTCCGGACGCATACAGCTCGGCCAGATTCGTCCCCCGCGCCAGAAACAGGAAGGACAAGGCGGGCTGCCCGAAGAAATAGTCGCAGATGGCCGAAAGGTCCCCGGCCTGCTGGAGGGTGTAGGAAAGCGAGACGTCCAAATCCTCCGCGCGGGCCAGCGAAACCAACTCCTCCAGCCTCGGCAGCATGGCCGCGAAACTATCCACCCTGCCGATGTCCGGCCGGACCTGCCCCGGATCGAGGTGGAACAGAACGGCGTCGAGCCCCGCCGCGCGGAGCCGGGCGGCCAGCGGGGCGTCGAACGCCACGCCGTTGGTCAGCAGAAACACGCCGATTCCCTGCTCTTTGACCAGGCGGACGATCTCGGGCAGTTCCGGATGGAGGGTCGGCTCGCCGCCGGAGAGAGAGACGCTGTGGAGGGGGCGCAGGCGCATGGCGTCCTGCAGGTCGACGCGGATTTCCGCCAGGGATTTCCGCCGCCCCGTGAGACGTTTGTAGCAATGCCGACAGCTCGCGTTGCAGGCGTCGGTGACCTCGATCGAGACGTTGGGCGCGGTCTCCTCTGTCCAGGGCATCTGGATCATGCCGTCGCCTCTCCGAGTTCAGACTCTCGACGCTTGGCCCGTTCCCTGCCCATGCCTGCTTCTCCCGGCAACCCATCAGGAAGGAACCGGCCCGCGGCCGGCTGCCCACGAAAGTAAACCGCCGGGCGACCGACGTCAACCAGACCCCCTCAGCGCCGCCAGAAGCGGGGATGGAAGAGAACGATGACGGTGAAGACCTCGAGGCGGCCCACCAGCATGGCGAACACCAGCAGCAGCTTGGACCAGGGGCTCATCCAGGCATAGTTCCGGGCGGGACCGACCTTGCCGAGGCCCGGCCCGATGTTGCTCAGGCTGGCCACGGAGGCCGAGAAGGCGGTCTCGATCGGGTTGTACGCCACTCCGTCCACCGGCGTGGCCAGATTCGGCTCGATCACGCACAGCAGGAAACCGACAATCAGGAAAAGCCCGAGATAGATGAGCGAGAAACCCAGAATCCGGGACAGGATGGCGGGGGGCACGGGCCGGTCGTTGAGGCGGATGTTCACGACGGAGCGCGGATACAGCGTTCGCTTGACCTGGGCCCCGGCGTATTTGAGCAGCAGGAGCACCCGGCTGCACTTGATGCCGCCGCCCGTCGAACCGCCGCAGCCGCCCACGAACATCAGCCACACCAGCAGAACCCGCGCGACGGCCGGCCAGGCGTCGAAATCGACCGTGGCGAACCCGGTCGTCGTGACCATCGAGGCCACATGGAACGCCGCCTGGCGCAGCGTCGTGCCGGCGGAGCCCGACACCCGCCCCAGGGCCAGCGCCACCACCGCCACCGAACCCAGCACCACATACCCGTAGAAGCGGAATTCCTCGTCCCTCGCGTATTCCCGGGGCTGCCCGAGCAGGGCCTTGTAGTGGAGCAGGAAATTGATGCCAGCCAGCAGCATGAACACCGTGACCACCCACTCGACATAGGCACTCTCGAAGGCCCCCACGCTCGCGAACCGGGTCGAGAACCCGCCCGTGGCCATGGTCCCGCAGGTGTGGCACCAGGCCTCCAGCAGGTCCATCCGGGGCCAGAGCAGCAGGGTCTGGGCAATGGACAGCAGCACATACACCCCCCACAGCCGCCGGGCCGTGTGGGCGATCCGCGGTGTCAACTGGCCCGAGTCCGGCCCCGGCGCCTCGGAATGGTAGAGCTGCATGGCCCCGGTGCCGAGCAGCGGCAGCACGGCCAGGGACAGCACCACGATCCCCATGCCCCCCAGCCAATGGGTCAGGCTCCGCCAGTAGAGCAGGCCCCAGGGCAGCGCGAACACCCCGTCCGCCCGCTGCTCGGTGAGTATGCTCGCCCCGGTGGTGGTGAATCCGGACATGGTCTCGAACAGAGCGTCCACATAGCCCATCCCGCCGGCCCAGGCGAAGGGCAGCGCCCCGAACAGGGTGGCCGCGAGCCAACTGAAGGTGACGATGCCGAAGCCCTCGCGGATGCGGATGCTGGTGGCGGTCGGTCCCTGCCGCGCCCCCGCCGCACCCGCGAAACAGGTGATGCCCGAGGCCGCGAGCAAACCCAGAACCGCCGCCCACTCGTCCCCCCGCAGCAGAGCCACGGGAACGGCGGTCAGCATGGCCACGCCGACCACCAGCAGAATCGCCGACACCACCCGGATGACCAGACGGACCTGCATCAGAACAGTCTCTTGCTGCCGAACAGCCGTTCCACGGCCGCATGGGAATTCCGCCGGACCAGCACGGCGATCCGGTCCCCGACCAGGATCGTCTCCCGCCCCACCGGCGGCACGAACTCACCCTCGCGGAAGATGGCGGCGAAGACCATGTCCGCCGTCCCCGCGATCTCCGCGATCCGCTTGCCGGCAATCCGGGCGCCGGGCCGGACCACCAGATCGAGAATCTCCGCCTCGATGCGCCCGAGCAACGCCACATGCCGGCGGATGTCGCTGCCGATGTGCTGAAGCAGACTGTTGACAGCCCCGACCAGGGGGTTGAAGCCGCAGTCGATCAGCGGCAGGTTGGCGAGAATCTGCCCGTAGTCGGCATTGTAGACCACGGAGATGACCTTGCCCGCGCCCAGCCGCTGGGCCAGGATGCAGGTCAGGATATTGTCCTCGCTGTCCTCGCCCGCCGCCACCAGGGCGTCCGCCTCGCTCACCGCCGCCTCCTCGAGCACCGACGAATCCGTGTGCTCGCCGCAGATCACGATGGTTTCCGGCCGGAGCAGGTCGGTCGCCCGGCGGGCCTCCGCCTCCGTGTCCACCACCAGACTCAGGGTCATGCCGCTTTCCTCCACGGCCTTGGCCAGCATGAGCGCCAGATTGGTGGAGCCGGTCACCAGCACCCGCCGGATGGGCCGCGCCTCCGGCGAAGCCCAGGCGATGAAGGCGTCCACATCCTGCCGGTTGCCCGCCAGATACGCCTCGTCGAAGCTCCGGACCACGGTGTCCCCGCGGGGAACCACCAGCCGCCCGTGCCGCTTGATCGCGCAAATCCGCAGCCGCTCCAGCAGCTCGGGACAGGGCGAGTTCTGCAATTCCACCCCGTCGAACGGCGACGCCGTCGGCACCTGGAAATTCACCACCTCGCAGGACTTCGGCCCGATGGACGCCGACTCCTTGACGACCGGGCGGACCAGCGCGTCCATGATGTCCCGCACGCAGTCCTCCTCCGGAATGATGAAATCATCGACGCCGAACAGCTCGGGCGACAGATTCCGCTCCGGAGCGAAATACCGCCGGGTGCTCAGGCGCGCCACTTTTTTGGCCACCCCGAAGGATTTGGCCAGGGTGCAGACGACCAGATTGACTTCGCTGCTCCCCGTCAGGGCCAGGACGATGTCGGCCTGTTCCACCCCCGCCTCGACCAGGGTCGCCGGCTGGGCCGCGTTGCCGACGAGGGTCATCACGTCGTTGCTCTCGCGCAGCCGCGCGAGCGCCCCCTCGTCCACGTCGACCACCGTCACGTCGTTGCCCCGGAAACACAGCGCATGGGCCGCCTGGCTTCCCACAGCCCCTGCTCCGGCGATGATGATGTTCATGATGCGCTTCTATCCAGCCTGGATGCGGTTGTGCTGACCGGAATATAGCAGGGTTACACGTTCGCGCCCACGCAGCGGGAACCCGCCCACCCCCGCGCCGCGCGGGCAAAAAAAGAGCCCGCCGGACAGGGCTGGGAAGAGAGAAGAGAGAGGAGGAGGAGAGAGGAGAACCTGTCCGGCGGGCAAAAGGGTCTATTGAATTTTTGCTACATCCATACTGTAGATGCGTTAGTTTTCAATGCAACCAAGGAGGTGCGAATCGTCGCCTATTTATTTTTCGGCGAGGCCGGAGCGGGCGGATTCGGGGCGGTTTCCTGCGTCCAGGGATGCAGGATGCCGATGGCGGCGTCGGCCATGAGATCGCCGCACTCGGGGGCCATGCGGCTGCTGGCCGCGAAGGTGGTCTCGTAGCCGCCGCGGGCGAAGGCCTCCTGGGTCGGCACGTAGCCGACCATGCCGTTGGCGTGGCCGACGACCTGGACGGCGAGGGGATGGAGCGCCTGCTTGAGGCGCAGGCCGAACTGGACGAAGTACTCGGCGGGGAACCCCGCGTAGACCACGTTGCCGATGCGCAGGGCCTGAATCTGGGCGGGCTGGAGACGGCGGGCGCGGATGCGTTCGAGCAAATCGGGCATGCCCCGGTCGTAGAGGGCCGGATCGATGAACCGCTGGGCGCCGGGGAGGGTGCCGGCCACCTCGGCCTCGGTGAAGCGGCGGTAGGGCAGCGCCAGGGTGGTCTCCACCATGTCCAGCGGCCAGGAGCCCCCGAACGCCATCTGCCCGAGCACCTGCCGCACATCCGCCGCCAGGGTTTCGCCCATCTGCTCGAGGGAGGGGGAAACCCCCAGCGCGGGATTGCCGCTCGACAGATTGCCGCAGGCGCCGTTCAGGAAAACCGAGGGAATGCCCTCGGCGGCCAGGGCCCTGGCCAGCGCCCCCGGATAGCCTGCGGTGATCGCGTTCGTCCCCCCGTGATGGGTGGGATGGCAGGCGAAATTGACCACGGCCCCGAGTGTCTTCCCGTCCGTTCCCCGCGCCGCCAGCACCCCCACCTCGGGATCGATGGGGCCCTCGCAGTAGAGCGCGTCGGGATGGCGGAAATTGCCGTGGGTCAGGACGTGTCCGTCCCGCATCACCACCCGGCGGTTGTGGGAAATGCCGTATTCGTGGGTCCGCCCGAAGCCCAGCTCGGCCTCGGCCAGACGCCCCAGCAGCTCGCCGAAGAGATCGACCAGTTTGCCGACCAGGGAGTCGAGATAGGCATCGTCGCGCGGCACCTCGCCGCAGTTGGCGATGGGGCCGCCGCAATGGTTGTGGGTCGCGGCCACCAGCACCCGTTCGCCGGGAAACCCGTGCCGTTCCCGCAGCCGCCGCCGCAATGCGTCCACCGTGCTCCAGCGGATGCTCAGCGTGTCCACCTGCACCAGAGCCACCGGACGGCAGCCGTCGTCGAACAGGGCCACCCGGGCAAAAATGGGATCGAACACCGTGTCCACCACGATGTCCCGCAGCCAGCCCGGCTTGTGCGAACCCAGCCGGGGCGTGATGTCCACCGCGCCAAACGCCACTTTCATGCACAGGTCTCCCGTTGCCGACAAACGAACCGCCAAACCGTAGCACCGCTCCCCGGCCGCACAAGCTTTGTCCGGCGCTACGCTGCGGCAAGGGGAGAACGCGGCTGACGGGGATGATTCCGTTTGTAGTACAGGCTGTAGCGGCGCACCGGGGCCAAGCCCCCGGGCTGTGCCCCGACCCTACGCCCACGACATCCACACACCGCCGCCGACGGCAACGAACTCGGCACCCCCTCGACCCAATCTGAAATCTGAAATCGCCAATCTGAAATCTCCCCTCGGCGGATTCACGCCAAACTCACGGGCGGGGGTTTTCCTCCGGCGGCGGACCGGCTATGGTGGAGGGGTGTCGCCTTTTTTCCGGAGAACGATCATGCCGACCCACGACCATCTGCGCGTCGATCTGGCCGCCCTGCGCGAACGGACCCCGCTGGTTCACAACATCACGAACTATGTGGTGATGAATCTGACGGCGAACGCGCTGCTGGCGCTGGGCGCGTCCCCGATCATGGCCCATGCCGAGGAGGAGCTGGACGAGTTGCTCGGCCTGGCTTCGGCTCTGGTGCTCAACATCGGCACCCTCTCGGGGGGCTGGATTCACAGCATGCACCGGGCCGCCGAGATCGCGGTCCGGCGGGGAGTGCCGATTGTGCTCGATCCGGTGGGCGCGGGGGCCTCGCGGCTGCGCACCGACACGGCCCTGTCCCTGCTCCGCACCGCCTCCCCGGCGGTGATCCGGGGCAACGCCTCCGAGATACTCGCCCTGGCCGGGGCCGTCGGCAGCACCCGGGGGGTGGACAGCACCCATGCCGCCAACGATGCCGAGGACGCCGCCCGCCAGTTGGCCCGGACCAACGGCTGCGCCGTCGCGGTCAGCGGCGAACAGGATTTCGTCACCGACGGCAATCAGGGGTTCCTCGTCGCGGGCGGGCATCCCCTGATGCCCCGCGTGACCGGGCTGGGCTGCGTCGCCACCGCTCTGGTCGGGGCCTACGCCGGGGTGTCGCCGACCCCTCTCCGCGCCGCGCTCGCGGGCATGGCCACCATGAAGGCGGCGGGCGAATATGCCGCCGCCCGCGCCGCCGGACCGGGCACCTTCGTCCCCCATTTCCTCGACGGGCTCCACGCCCTCACCCCCGACCAGCTTGTCGCCACCCCCCGGATTTCCTAGCCGTTGCCCTGGCGGTACTGGCGGGGGGAACAGTGTTCGGACTGGCGGAAGAGGCGGTTGAAGTGGGTCAGGGTGCCGAAGCCGCTGGCGTAGCAGATGTCGGTGATGGAGCACTCGGTTTCGGCGAGCAGGCGCTTGGCTTCGGCCAGGCGGCGGGACTGGATGTGGCGGCTGAGGGTGGTCCCCGTCTCGCGGTGGAAGAGATGGGAGAAATGGGCGGGGGAGAGCCCGGCGGCGGCGGCGACGGCAGGCAGGCCGAGCCGGCGGTCGCGGAAGTGGTGGTCGATATACTCGCGGGCGCGGCGGATTTCGTCGCGTTCGAGACGGGCTTCGAGGGCGCGGATGCGGCGGGCATTGGCGCAGAGTTCGCTGGCGAAGACCTCGATGAGCCGCATCACGTCCTGGACATGGCTGCGGGGCAGATGGACCGCCTGCCGGTAGGCGGTGTCGAACTCGGCGGGGGAGACCTCGAGCCAGGGCAGGGCGTCGCGCAGACGGCGGGCGGCGGCGGGGGAATGGGGCTCGGGGAGGACCTGGCCGCTCGACAGGGTGGCCACATGGCGGCCGTCCACGAAAATCGGCACGGCGAGATCGAGCAGTCCCGCATGGCAGGTGTAGAGCAGGGAATGGCCCATGGCGGCGGCGCGGGCGTGGTGCCGCCGGTCGCAGGCCCGGCAGCGGGCGACTCCCTCGGGGGTGGCGCCGATGAGGGCGCAGAGGGGGTTTCCCTCGCCTGCCCCGTCCGGCATCAGGATGCGGGTCACCCCCGGCGCGTTCAGGGCGAGAGCGAGCCCGGTGAGGCGCTTCACCAGCGCCGCAATCTCGCCCAGCACCGGCGAACTGGCCAAATACGCGAAATCCGGGTTGGGGGCGGCGGGCATGGGAGAACTCCACGGTTTCGCGGAATATACGGCGTTTCCGAAAGAAATGTCCAGTTTTCCGCAAAAGAGGTGGAGTAGCCGCAGGTGGACCGCCTATACTTACCGGGTAGTCGTGCCTTGGTTTTGGACAACCGGCAGAGGAATGGCGACCATGACTCGAAACGATGGCTCTTCGCGGGTTCGCGCCGAGGAAATGGCCCTGATGGGTGGCTGGCTCGGGGAATTGCTGGGCACGGCGGCACCATCCGGGGAACGGCACGGGACCGACGTACCGTTCTCGTGCCGCTGCGGGGAGCGGTCGAGCCGGGACTGGCTGCGTCTCGCAGATGCCGCCCGCGCGACCGGGAATTGGGCCGACGGCCGACGGGTTCACGAACTGCGCTGGCGGGATGCGGCGACCGGCTTGTCCGCTGTGCTGGAACTGACCGAGTTCGCCGATTTCCCGGCCATCGAGTGGGTGGTGCGGTTGCGCAACGACGGGGCGGCCGACACGCCGCCGATTCGCGATTTCGCCGCGCTGGACACGGTTTGGCGCTGCCCCGGGCCGGGAATTGTCCCCGAGCTGCGGCGGGCGCTGGGCAGCGACGGGCGGCACGACGACTTCCAGTACGAGATCCGGGAGCTGCGCCAGTCCATGTGGTCGGTGCCCTGCACCGTGCGCATGGACACGGAACGCAACAACGCCTTCCGCAAGGCGCGCAACGGGTCCTGCCTGCCCACCGACGGGCGTCCCGCCGCCACCTGGCTGCCCTTCTTCAACCTGCGCACCGGCGGGGACGGGCTGATCGGGGCCGTCGGCTGGAGCGGCCAATGGTTCGCGGAATTCGCCCACGACGGGAAGGGCGCCACGAAACTGGCCGCCGGCATGGAACACCTGAACACGATCCTCCATCCCGGCGAGGCGATCCGTTCGCCGCGCATTCTGCTGCTGCACTGGCAGGGCGAGCCGCTGCACGGGCACAATGTGCTGCGCCAGTTCCTGCGCAGGCACCACAGCCCGCGCGGGGTCGAGATGCCCATCTGCAACGGAGCCTGGGGCGGCACGCCGACGGCCAAGCACCTGGCGGCCATCGCGGCCATCGCCGAGCACCGCCTGCCCTACGACTACTACTGGATCGACGCCGGCTGGTACGGCACCTCCACCAAGCCCTGCCCGAGTGTCTTCGAGGGGGAATGGAGCATCACCGGCGACTGGCGGGTGAACCGGCTCTACCATCCCGACGGCCTGAAACCAATCAGTGACGCGGCCCACGCGGCGGGGATGAAGTTTCTGCTCTGGATCGAGCCCGAGCGGGCCAAGCACGGTACGCCCACCACCCTCGCGCACCCCGAGTGGTTTCTCCGGCGGACGGCGGCACCGCCGCAGCCCCGGGAGGATGTCCTGCTCGATCTCGGCAATCCGGCCGCCTGGCAATGGGCGGTGGACACCGTCTCGGGCCTGATCGCGGAAAACGGCATCGACTGCTACCGGGAGGATTTCAACACCGACCCCTCGCCCTTCTGGCGGCAGGCCGACGAGCCGGGCCGGGAGGGGATGAAGGAGATGCGCTTCGTCGAGGGGCTGTACAGCTTCTGGGACGAACTGCGCCGCCGCCATCCCGCCCTGCTCATCGACAACTGCGCCAGCGGCGGGCGGCGGCTCGAACTCGAGCTGCTCGGGCGCAGCGTGGCCCTGTGGCGGAGCGATTACAACTGCTTTCCCGGCGCGGACCCCGACGCCGTCCAGGCGCACGGGCTGGGCCTGCATCTCTGGCTGCCGAATCAGACCATCAGCCCGCCGCCCGCCACCGAGGACACCTACCAGGTCCGCTCCTGCTATTCGGCGGGATTCGTGCTGAGCACCCGGAAATTCGGTCTGGACGGCGGGGCCGAGGGCGTGCCTTGGGACGATTTCCGCCGCTGGCTGAACGAGGCGAAGCGGCTGCGGCCCCTGTTCGCGGGCGATTTCTATCCCCTGACTCCCGGCACCGGCGATCCGGGGGCCTGGCTGGCCTATTGGCTGCATGTTCCGGAGACCGGCGAGGGCGCGGTGGTCGCCTTCCGGCGGGCCGCAAGCCCGCAGGCCGCCGCCGCCTTCCAGTTGCGCGATCTGCCCGATGGAATCTATGGAATCGAGCGGGCCGACGACGGGGAATACTGGGAGGCCGATGGCGAAGCCCTGCGCCACGAAGGGCTAACCATCCACCTGCCGGAACCCCGCTCCAGCCAGATTCTCTTCTACCGGTCACTCGCCGACCATCCGTAATCCCGGAGAATGATTCCCATGTCCCGCCACCAACCCGGCATCGAGCTGTTTCCCGACCCGGCCGTCAGCGCCGTCTGCGCGGGGATTCCGATTCTCGCCTATGGCGACACCCATGTTTTGCAGGCCAGTCCCGATCTGGTCGAGCCGGAATCTCTCCAGGCCGGCAATACTTCGGCCTGCCGCAAGCTGGTGCTGAAACGCAGTGCCGAAATCGGCTTCAACCAGTTGGGGGGCACCACCCCGCGCATGCCGCGCACGGTCGCCAACGACTACCGGCCCCTCGAACCGATCCATTTGCTCGACGGCGATCCCACCACCTGCTGGTGCAGCCGCAGCGTGGCCCAGCCCGACGCCGAACCCGCCTGGATTCGCCTCGATCTGCCGGTCGAGCGGGAGATTTCGCGGATTGTCCTGCGCAAACGGGTGCCCGGCGCGCCGCGCAACCAGGTCGGTTCCATGCGTCTCGACCAGGGCGCGGTGGAAATCGGCATGGCCCTGCCGGGCGTGCTGGACATCCGGGTGAGCCGCGACGCCATGACCTGGGACACCGTGTTCGCGGGCGAAACGGGCGACACCCCCGAATGCCGCGAGTTCGTCTGCGAATTTCCGGCCCGGGCGGCCAAGCAGGTCTGGATCATCGGGCAGCGGTTGGCGCGGGTCGAGAACTGGCATTTCTCCTTCTCCATCGCCGCCGTCGAGGTGCTCGACGGGCAGGGGCGGAATCTGGCCCTGGCCAGCCGGGGCACGGGGGTCACGGTCAGCTCGACCAACCATTCGATGGGGCAGACGCGGGAGGAGCACCACCGGCTGTGGCCCCTCTTCACCGACCTCGGCCTGAAATGGGCGCGCATCGGCTACCACGACGATCCCGTGAACTGGCACTGGGTCGAGCAGGAGAAGGGAGTCCTGGCGGTGGACCCCGAGGCGGATGCCGCCATCACCTACCTGGTCGAGCGGGGGGTGGACATCGTTCTGGCCCTGGGATTCGGCAACCGGCTCTACCAGGGCGACCCCGTCCGCCATCTGCCCCAGCTCTGGGAATGGTACTACGAGAATCCCGAGCCGCCGACGGCTCCCGAGGCCCTCGCGGCCTGGGGGAACTATGTCCGTTTCATGTGCCGGAAATACCGGGACCGGGTGAAGGTCTTCGAGGTCTGGAACGAGTGGAACATCCCCGTCTACTGGGGCGCGGAGCCCAATCTGGAGCATTACCTCGCCATCGCGCGGGTCGCCATTCCCATCATCCGCGAGGAATGTCCGGAGGCCAGGGTCATGCTCGGCTCCGTCTCGGGCTTCTGCCACGATCTCGCCCGGAACGGGGTGCCCGAACCGGGCCAGCGCAGCCTCTTCCTCGGCGCGGTGGCGGCGCTGGCGCGGGACGTGGACATCATCGGCTGGCACCCCTTCTACCAGACCGACCCGGAAAGCCCCGCCTACCGCGAGTACGCGGCCAACATCCGCGCCTTCCGGGAATGGGCGGAAAGCCTCGGCTTCAAGGGCGAGTGCATGGCCAGCGAGTACAACTGGGGCGCGGGCTACCCGCAGCCCGCCAAGCCCCACTGGTGGGGCACCTGCACGTGCAGCGAACTGGAAAAGGCGAAGCTCGTGGCCCGTATTTCCACCCTGCACACGGCCCTGGGCATCGGCTCCTTCTTCTGCGAAGTCTGGGGCAATCCCACCTATCCGCTGGACCTGTCGCTGATGCGCCGGGCCTTCAACGCCGATCCCATCACCCCCCTGCAACCCCAGGCGGCCTACTACGCCATGCGCAATCTGGCCACCGCCCTCGACGGCTGCCGTCCCGCCGCGTTCGAGTATACGGTTACAGGCGGTCCCGCCGACCTCGAGGTCCATCCCCTGGCCCGGCCGGGCGAGCGGATGGTGGCCCTGTGGCAGACGGGTAAAGTGGCGGACGACTGCGCCGGGACGGCGGTGGACCTCCGCGTCGCCGGGCGGCAGCAACGGGCCGTCGGCTACGACTGCCTGAGCGGTTGCGAGCAGGAGCTGACTACCGAAACCGACGGCGACGGGACGCGGGTGCGGGGCCTGCTGGTCCGCGACTACCCCCTGCTGGTCCGTTTCCCCGCCGCGAAATGAGCAAGCCGAGGCCCCCGCCGTTGGCCAATACGCTGGAATAAATCGCAAGGAAGGCGAAGCATGGACAAGAAGCAAACCCCCTCGTCGTCGGCCCTGGCGGCTGCGGAAGCGCGGCTCGAACAGGATGCGTTCATGCGCCGATTCGCGGCGTCGCGCGCGAAACTGGCCGCGGACCCGTACCGGCCGCTCTACCATTTCGTCAGCCCGGAAAGCACGATGAACGACCCGAACGGGCTGTGCTTCTGGCAGGGGAACTGGCATCTGTTCTACCAGGGCTACCCGCCGGAAAACCCGCGCCCGCACTGGGGGCACGCCGTCAGCCCGGACTTGATCCACTGGCGCGACCTTCCCTATGCCATCTGCCCCGGCCCCGAGCAGGCCTGCTGGTCGGGATCGACGCTGGTCGAGGCCGACCGGGTCGTCGCCATGTACCACGGGTATGGGCTTGGCAACATGGTCGCGGTGTCCGCCGATCCGCTGCTGCTGGACTGGCGGAAGGTGACGGGCAACACCGTCATTCCCAATCCGTGCCCGATCTGGACGCGGACCGTCGGCGGCGAGAACATGCCGGGGGTGCTGGGCAACCCCGTGCCAGCCGGGGCCATCAACTTCGTCTACGATCCGTGCATCTGGAAGCGGGAGGGTTTCTACTATTCCCTGTCCGGAGGCACGCTTCCCCACGGGCCGAGCGGTCGCCGGACCCGGGCGGTGTTCCTTTTCCGCTCGCCGGACCTGGCGACCTGGGAGTACCTGCACCCGTTCCTCGAGGACGACATCTACGGCTTGGCCGGCGACGACGGCGGCTGCCCCTATTTCCTGCCCATTGGCGACCGGCACATCCTGCTTCATTTCAGCCATATGAGCGGAGCGAACTACCTGCTCGGCGACTATGATGCGGGCCGCGACAAG
>LVAZ01000201.1 GCA_001603055.1 Victivallales bacterium Lenti_02 | reverse complement strand
TCTCCACCCCCCCCGCCACATTCAGATAATAGTGGCGGACGGTGAAGGCCGCCGCGTCGTCCTCGGGAATGGGCCGGAAGGGCCAGCCGGTCTGCCAGTTCGGCGCCAGATTCTCGGGGGCCTTGGCCAGCAGTTCCGCCGCCGTCGCCGGGCGCACCCCGGTCCGCCGGTCGCTCCAGTAGCCCGCCTCCGTGTTCCAGATGGGCAGATGGCCGACGCCATGCTCGGCGGCGAGTTCATGCAGACGGCGCAAGCGGCCTTCCAGATTGGCCTCCTCGGGAGCGGCGGGCGTGGTGTAGGCGTGGAAGGTGAGAATGTCCATGTACGGCCCCGCCCCCTCCTCCAGAATGCGCTGGGTCCAGGCCAGAAAATCCCCCGTCCCGGAACCGCCCAGAATCTGGATGTCGGGGCCGACCTTGCGCGCCACCTCGTGGGCCGCCTTCAGCAGGGCCACGTACTCCGCCGCCGTGCCCTTGAAGAACCCGGCATTGGGCTCGTTCCACACCTCGAAATGGCGGATTCGCCCGCGGAACCGGGTCATGTATTCCCGGCAGTAGTCCCGCCAGTCCGCGAGGTCCTTCGGCGGATAGGGCGCGCCCGCGCCGGTGTAGTGCGGCTCGTCCGGCCGGGTGGTCGCCCAGGTGGGCGTGTAGGCCAGCACGCCCAGCACCGCGAAGCCCTGC
This sequence comes from Victivallales bacterium Lenti_02, assembly GCA_001603055.1. Classification (GTDB taxonomy): domain Bacteria; phylum Verrucomicrobiota; class Lentisphaeria; order Oligosphaerales; family Lenti-02; genus Lenti-02. The sequence continues at coordinate 9,952 of LVAZ01000201.1, read as the reverse complement.
TCGCGGAAGCGGTCCACCTTGGCGGCGGTGGCCGAGAAGTCGAACTGCCCCTTGCCGGCGCGTTCGTGCTGGTTCCAGGTGTCGCCCGTGTCCCACAGGCGAATCCATTTGAAACCGGTCTGGTACATCTCGTCCAGCCCGGCCGAATGCACGCCGAACGGCGAGTCTTCCGGCAAGTCCGTGGCCGGGGGGACCGAAACCACCGCGAGGGCCAGCTCCGCCGCGTAGACATGGCCCCGCCAGGCGGTCTCGAACCGGGCAATGTGCAGACCGTTCCGCCCCGCCGGGAATTCGATCTCCGCTGCCGCCGAACCCTCCGCCGGAACCTCGAACCGGACCGGCTGGGCCGACACTTCGTCTCCGTCCGGCCCCAGCAGCGCCACCCGTCCGGCCAGGGCGACCGGATCGGCGAGAAACGAACTCGCCCGGACACGGACGGTCATCCGCTCGCCGCGCCGGAAGAGATGGCGCTCGCGGTCCGTGGCCAGCGCGAAGGCCAGCGAATCCACCTCGCGCGCGGGTAAAATCCGGATTTCATTCACCTCCGCCCAGCTTGAACGGGCGGTGGCGAACACCCTCTGCCCCCCCGCCAGACTCACCGCCTGCAAACCCTCGATCATCCCCACGTGATGGGGCCATTGCCCCGGTGTCCGCCGCGGCGGCTCGCCCGGCTTGCCCTGGAACAATAGAGCCGCATCCTCGCCGCCCGCCTCGCTCCAGAACCGGTAGCGGCCCACCACATTCAGCGGGTCGCCGTCTGTGTTGCCCGTGCGGACGTTCATCTCGACCCGGTACACTCCCGGCGGCAGCTCGGCGGGCAGCGTCCAGGCGAGGACCTCCTTCCCGGTCCGGATCACATGCGTCGGCGACGTCTCCCCCGCCGCCGCGTGCAACCGTTCCGCCCGCGCCCCCGCCAGTACCGCCAGCGGCGTCTCCGCCGCCCCCGCCGCCAGCACCAGAAAACCCAAGATCAGCCAACGTCTGTACATCGCCGGTCTCCAGTAAAGAAAAAAACGCCGGGATTTTCCTGCGCCCCCCCGTCTCCTACCCATAGCTTCGCACCGCCCCCTTTCAACCGGCACATGGGATGAATGCATTCCCGCATTTGCATTTGCGGAAGCGGCGATGCAATTTAGCCGAGGGACCATGCCCCATTTGGTTGATCGGGACGGCTTTCCGACTACATGTCGTTTATTGACCCACGGAGGCAACCACATGTGCGCAAGAATCATGCAGAGTGCAGGCCCGCGTAACCACCATTCCCCCCGGTTCACCCTGATCGAGCTGCTGGTGGTCATCGCCATCATCGCCATTCTCGCCTCGATGCTGCTGCCGGCGCTCAGCAAGGCGCGGGACAAGGCGCGGCAGGCCTCCTGCGTGGGCAACGTCAAGCAGTTGAGTTTGGCGACCGCCATGTACACCAACGACTCCAATGATCGCAATCCCTACTACTACCGCAACGGTGGCGGCACCAACATCGATCTGGGCGAAGCCCCGGCCAAGTCCGTCTTCCCCTACGTCAACGACACCAAAGTCTACGTCTGCCCCACCGGCAGCTTCAACCAGCCCGCCACCTGGCTGACCTACCACAACGTCGATTTCCCCGGCCCCACGTCCGCCACCGGCTACGGCTGGAACGCGAATCCCATCAACCGCCAGGCCATGATGGTCACCGCCATCAAGAAACCCTCGACCACCATCTGGGTGGGCGACTGCTCGCACATGTGCGGCGACGACCGGCGCATGTTCGTCTTCACCTCGGTCTGCTGCGACGGCAGTTCCTCGACCGGACCGCTGGACGGCCTCGGCGCCGGCGGCACCCCGGTTGGCCCCAACGTCCACCGCCACAGCAGCGGCAACGTGCTGGCCATGGTCGACGGCCATACCGAATGGCTCAACGACTGGAAGCTGATGGCCGAGTACAACACCTGGTGCGACCCCAGCCTGTAGACAGGTTCCGCCCGAGGGAACTTCGTCGCGGCACTGGCGCGGCGCGGGGGAACGGGTATCGTGTGCAGGAATCCCTGCACACCCTCCCCCCGATCCCCGAGGACGACCATGAGCGATGCCTGTCTGCTGAGCTGCGACTGGGGCAGCACTTCCTTCCGTCTGCGGGCGGTGACTGCCGAGGGCGCGGTTTGCGCCGAACGCCGTTCGCCGCGAGGCACCTCCGCAGTCAGTGCCGAGGTGGCGGCGAGCGGGCGCGAGGCCCGGTTCGCCGAGGTGCTGGGCGAGGAAATCGCCGCCCTCGAGGCCGCTGGCGGAATCGCCCTGGCCGGTCTGCCGGTGGTGGTTTCCGGCATGGCCACCTCGGCCCACGGCTGGCTCGAACTGCCCTACGCGGTGGCCCCGCTGCCCCTCGACGGCACCGGGCTGACCACCGCCCGCCGCCAGGTGCGGGACCACGAGGTGACGCTGGTTTCCGGCATCCGCACCGAGTGCGACGTGATGCGCGGCGAGGAATGCGAACTGCTCGGGCTGCTCCGTTCCCGTCCGGCCTGCGCCCGCGGTGACTGGTCGGTCATTCTCCCCGGCACCCACGCCAAGCATGTGCGGCTCGAAGAGGGCAGCCTGGTCGATTTCAGCACCGCCATGAGCGGCGAACTCTTCGCCGTCCTCAAGGAGCACACCGTTCTCCGCCACAGTTTCGCCCCCGAGCGGGAAACCGGCCCCGAAGAGGGGCTCGACGAGGTGTTTCTGGAAGGCCTCCTCGTCTCCTACCGCGAGGGGCTCTGCTCGGCCCTGTTCCAGGTGCGCGCGCGCACCCTGCTCGCCAACGCCTCGGCGGCGGCCAGCCGCGCCTACCTCAACGGCACCCTGCTCGGCGACGAACTGCGGGACGAGTCGATCCTCGACTGGCGGCAGGTCCTCATCGCCGCCGACGGCCAGCGGGCCGAACACTACCGCAAGGCCGTCGAAGTCCTCTGCCCCGACGCCACCGTGCACACGCTCGACGAAGCCGAACTCGACCAGCTCGTCGTCCTGGGGCACCTGGCGCTGGAACTCTGACAGCGGGCGGGCCTTCGCCCGGTCCACTTGGTCCACTCACCCCCCGCGAGCTTCCCTTCCCCGTGCTCAGGGAAGCGCTGCTTGCCCAAGGCGTGAAGCTGTAGCCGCCTGCAATTCGGGCCAGTGGGCTTCGAGCCAGCGCAGGGGCGGAATCAGGTTGGCGAAGACGAAACGGAGCCGGTCCGCCGCCGCTACCTTGGCCATGCCCTCGACCCGGACGGACAGCCAGCGGGCGGCAAGGGCCAGGGGGATGGCGTCCCATTCGGCGGCAGTCAGGGGATAAGCGGCGTGGTAGCCAGCCAGCCAGACCGCGCCGCGCTCGGGCGACAGCCGCACGGCCTCGGTGAGGGACCAGATGCTGCCCGCCTGCAAGGGGGTGCGCCGACGACCCGACACGAAAAACAACCCGTCCGCCACGTCCCGGACGCGGGGTGCCCGGCGTGACCAGTCGAAGTCGAAAACCCCGCAGACCTCGCCGTCCGGAGCGAACAGGAGATTGGCGAGGGTGAAATCCCCGTGGGTCATGGTCTGGGGCAGGCCGAAATAGGCGTCGTCGGCCCATTCCCGGCGCAGGCGCCCGAGCCAGTCCCGCGCCACGGCGCGGGCGCGGGGGAAACGCCGCCCCGCCTCCCGCTCGATCTCCGCGTAGACCTGACTCAGCAGTTCCGGCGACTCCATGCGGGTCGTGGCCGTTTCCAGTCCCAGCGTGCGGTATTGCGCCACCGGAGGCACCTCGGCGCGGTAGTCCTCGCCCACCCGGTGGAAGGCCGCCAGCAACCGCGCCGCCCCGGCAATCTGGCGCGGCCCCGCCCGTCCGACATTTTGCCCCGGCATCAGGGCATAGACTTCAAAAGCCTGCCCGTCGATCCGGACGAACCGGGTCCCGTCGCGGCCGGGAACCGGCTCGGCGGTGGGGATGCCGCGCCGCACCAGATGGGCGCGCAACCCGTGGTCGAAGGCGATCAGCTCGTCCGTCGAGGTCCGGCTGCCCCGCGTGCGCAGCAGCCACGTTCCCCGGTCGGTCTCGACGCGCCAGGTTTTCGCCGCCGTTCCTGCGTGGTGATGTACCGCGTGGACCGTTCCCAGCTCGTAGGCCGCGAGCGCCTGCCGGATGCGTTGGTCTTCGGTCATGGAGCCTCCGCTGATAGTCCCGCCAATATCCCCGCGCCCAAGCCGGATGCAACCGGCGTCTCCGGAGATCGGGAGGACCTTCGGTGATGGAGGCAGTCCCCTACAGGAGAACGCCTTGGTCGGCGAGCGTCTTGCGCAACTGGTCGACGGGGAGGGCGCGGATATTGCCGATCCCGTCCTTTGTGCAGAGCGCTCCGGCGGTTCCGGCCGCCTCGCCGGTTATCATGCACTGGACCGTGGGCCGGATGCAACCGAAGGCCTCGTGGGTGGCCGACATGCAGCGTCCGACGACCATCAGGTTCTCCACGTCCTTCGCGATGAGGCTGCGGAACGGAATGTGGAAGTACCAGCGCGGCGGGTAGGACGTCTCGGGGTCCCTGAGCCAGTCGGGACGCGGTGTGGTGTCGATGGGATGACTGCCGCGGCCGATGCTGTCCGGGAAGTCCGTCTGCTTGAAGATTTCCTCGATGTCGAGCAGGTGCTCGCCGACAATATGGCGGGTCTCGCGCACGCCAATCTGCGGGCAGTCGAGGAGAAACGCCTTCCCGAATCCCGGCAGGGAACGCATGTTCGCCAACCAGCGGTTCACCATGCTAGCCAGCACGACCTCGGCCCGGGAGAGATCCTCCACATTCGTCCCGTCGCCCTTGTAACTCGGACAGCAGAGCGTGACGACGCCCTCGATGGGGAGGTTGTAGACCTGGAAGCGCTTCGGCGTCTCGTCCATGAGGATGTTGATGGTTGCCATGTCGCCGCGCTCGAACCGTTCCTTGGCCTCCTCAAGGGTGAAGCGGGCGAAGGGCTGCTTGCCGAAGCGGTCCGGGTTTTTGACCAGCCAGTCGAAGGTGGTCTGCAAGTCCACGTTGCCCGCTTTGAACATGACGCCCATCGCATGCATGTCCCCGACCTTGGCGCTGCCCGCCTTGGCCGTGAGGTCCAAGGGCGTGACTCCCAGATAGGACGGGACGCCAGCCCGGACGCAGATGTCGCCGTCGCCCGTGGCGTCGATGACCATCCCGGCAGCGATGATCTCGCGCCCGGATTTGGATTCCACCACCACGCCGGCGACCCGATTGCCCTCCATCACCACATCGACGGCCCAGGAATGGAGGCGCAGCTTCACGCCCGATTCGGCCATCATGTCGAACAGCAGCCGTTTGCAGTCCTCGGACGAAGTGAAGATGTAGCTCCCCGCCTGGCCGAAGTTGCCGATGCCGATGCCGGAGCTGATCAGGCGGTCCGCGAATTCCTTGGTGATGCCGCCCGCGATCTGCACCTCCTCGGGCTTGGTTTCCAGACTCTTCTGGTCGGCTTCGTGTTCGGACGGTTGTCCCGAGAATTTCATGTACATCGTGAGCCCGGCGTTGCCGGCGGTGATCATCCCGCCCAGATAGCCATAGCGCTCCACGAGGATCGTCCGGGCCCCGTTCCGCGCCGCTGCCAGGGCCGCGAGCACACCCGCCGTGCCTCCCCCGAGGACCAGTACGTCCGTCTCTTCCACAACCGGCGACTCAATCGTCATCGAGAAACTGCAACCTGCCTTGAGCATGATGGCCTCCACTAGTAAAATGTGGACATCTCTTCAGGCAGTGAGGTGTCGTCCACTCACTGCCAGTGCAACTGGATTCCAGCCAATTATGCTACTATGTGGCTTGAATAGTCCAAATCGGGAATGCTGTCAATATGCGGCCATTGCTTTCGAAATCAGGCCAAGCGCTCTTTGCTAGCGCGATCACCGCCCGGCGTGTGAACCGCTGGCTGCTGGCGGCCGCGGCCCAGAGCCGCCCCGTGCTCGCCGGCACGCTGAGCGTCCGCCTGACGCATATCCACATTGGCCGGGGACTGCTGCCAGGCGGGTTCCATACCGGGTTGCATGTCCACGGCGACGCGCAACTGGAACACGTGCTGTTCGGCAAGGTGCGTCTGGTCCTGGCCGACGCCACCGCCTACACGCTCAAGGCAGGAGATTTGGCCTTGCTGCCCCCGGGGTTGGCGCATGGCCTCGATGTGCTCGAACCGGCCGGCGTCCTGGGCGCTTTGGTCGAGGTGGAAGGGGAGGGGACCGAGGCGTTCCACGCGCACTGCCGGCGTCGCTGCCTGAGCGGAGAGAAGGATGTCTCCCCCATGACGACCGCATGGGCGGACCAGATGCTGATGACCTCGCTGGAGGACGAACTGAACGAATGGTCGCTGGAGACGGTGGCCGAGCTTCTGCACCTGTGGTTGCGGGCATCCCTGCAACCGCACCTCCGGACCTTGCCGATGGCGGACGGTGTCCTCCAGGGCACTCCGGCCGCAGAGGCCCACAACCGGCACGAGACGCAGCGCGACCGGGCGCTGGCGTTCATCCGTGCAAACGTGGGGCGGCCGATCCGCGCGGAGGATGTGGCGCATGATCTCGCCGTGAGCACGCGCCACCTGAACCGGCTTTTCCGCAGCGCACTCAGCGAGACGGTGAGCGAGTCGATCACGCGACATCGGCTGACCTTTGCCCGACGACTGCTTGCCGAAGACCCGCGCCTGCAGATCAAGCAGGTAGCTGCCGCCGTCGGCTACGACAGTGCGGCCTATTTCTCCCACTGCTTCCGGCGGCAGTTCGGCTACTCTCCATCACACGTCCCGCGGACCGAGGCATAATGCTGTGAAGTTCTGGTTCTCGATTCCTCCGTGTCTTTGTGCCTCCGTGAGAGAATCGGTTTTCCGCATTTCTGAAGGCGAGCGACAAGACCAGCGCGTCTTCCGCAGCCAAGACGAGGGGACATGGGCGGAAACCCGGCCATGCTGACCGGGCTGACATGTGGCTCCCGCTTCGGGGAGCAATCCGGGGCGGGCAATGCGGTGGGGCTGGTCTATATTGCCCGCCATCCCCTCAAACTCTGGAGTCTGGCATGAATCTGAAGCTGTGGTATTCCCGTCCGGCGGAGCAATGGACCGAGGCCCTGCCTCTGGGCAATGGGCATCTGGGGGCGATGGTCTTCGGCGGCGTCGGCGAGGAACGCATTCAGTTCAACGAGGATACCCTGTGGACCGGGCAGCCCACGGACTACGCGCATCCCGGCGCGGCGGCGGTGCTGCCGGAGCTGCGCGCCCTGCTCTTCGCGGGACGGCAGGCCGAGGCCGAGGCGCTGGCCATGGAACGCTTCATGTCGCGCCCCCTGGGCCAGTTCTCCTTCCAGCCCTGCGGCGACCTCCATCTGCGGATGGCCGAAAACGGTCCGGTCGAGGACTATGTCCGCGAGCTGGATTTGGCCGACGCTGTGGCCACCACCCGCTGGCGGAGCGGGAGGACCGTGTTCACCCGCCGGGTCTTCGCCTCCCATCCCCACCGGGCGCTGGTGGTCCAGCTCGAAGCCGAGGGTCCTGACACCATCGAGGCTGAGATCGCCTTGAGCACTCCCCATGCCCGCTGGTCGGTCGCGGCCCAGGGCGCGGAACTGCATCTCGCCGGCCAAGCCAACGACTACGATTGGGGCGGCAAGGACGACCGCGTCTCGGACAAGCCCGCCAGTGTTCTCCGTTTCGCCGCCCGGCTGCGGGCGCGGACCGAGGGCGGCACCCTCGCCGTCGCCGGGGACCGCCTGACCATTGCCGGGGCGCGCAGCGCGACACTGGTCCTGGTCGCGGCCACCAGTTTCGTGAACTACGCCGACACCGGGGCCGATCCGGAACGCCGCTGCGCCGAGGCTCTGGGTCAGGCCGGGGACGTGCCCTTCGCCGACCTGCTCGCCGACCATCTGGCCGACTATCGGGAGCTGTTCCGGCGGACGGCGCTCGAACTCGACGAGTCGGCGCTTGCGCTCCGGTCCACGGACGAGCGCATTGCCAGTTTCGCGCAGGACCGCGACCCGGCCCTGGTCGCCCTGTTCTTCCAGTATGGCCGCTATCTGCTCATCGCCGGTTCCCGGCCCGGCTCCCAGCCCGCCAACCTGCAAGGGATATGGAACGCCGAACTGCGCGCCCCCTGGGACAGCAAATACACCTGCAACATCAACACCCAGATGAACTACTGGCCCGCCGAGGCGGCCGGGCTCGGCGACTGCGCGGAACCGCTCTTCGCCGCCCTGCGCGAGCTGGCCGTCACCGGCGCGAAGATCGCCCGCGAGCACTACGGCGCGCGCGGCTGGGTGGTGCATCACAATTTCGACCTCTGGCGCGGCGCGGCCCCCATCAACAACGCCAACCACGGCATCTGGCCCACCGGCGGCGCCTGGCTCTGTCAGCACCTCTGGTGGCACTACGAATACACCGGCGACCGGGACTTCCTGGCCGCGACCGCCTATCCCCTCCTGCGCGGCGCCTGCGAGTTCTTCCTCGACACCTTGGTCGAAGACCCCCGCGATCCCGAGCGCCACCTGATTTCCGGCCCCAGCAACAGCCCCGAACAGGGCGGGCTGGTCATGGGCCCCAGCATGGACCACCAGATCATCCGCGCCCTCTTCGCCTATACCGCCGAGGCGGCAACCATCCTCGGCCGGGATCCGGACTTCGCCCGCACCCTGCGCGACACCCGCGCCCGCATTGCCCCCAACCGCATCGGCCGGCACGGCCAGTTGCAGGAATGGCTCGAGGACGTGGACCAGCCCGCCAACGAGCACCGCCATGTCTCCCACCTCTGGGGACTCCATCCCGGCGACGAGATCGACCCCCTTTCCACCCCCGAGCTGGCCGCCGCCTGCCGCACCACTCTGGCCCATCGCGGCGACGGCGGCACCGGCTGGTCCCGCGCCTGGAAAATCAATTTCTGGGCCCGGCTGCTCGACGGGGACCACGCCTTCGAACTGCTCCGCAATCTCCTCGTCCCGGCCGGGACCAGCCATCTCGGCGGCCACAGCGGCGGGGTCTACGCGAACCTCTTCGACGCCCATCCGCCCTTCCAGATCGACGGGAATTTCGGGGCCGCCAGCGGCATCGCCGAAATGCTCCTCCAGTCCCAGCGCCGGGACGGCGACGCCTATGTCCTGCACCTTCTCCCCGCCCTGCCCACGGCCCTGCCCAACGGCGCGGCGACTGGTCTCCGCGCCCGCGGCGGCTTCACCGTGGACCTCCGCTGGCGGGACGGCAAACTCGCCGCCGTCCGGCTTTCCTCCCGCCTGGGCAATCCCTGTGTTCTGCAATATGGGGTGGCGAAAATGGCATTCATCCTGGCGGCCGGCGCCGAATGCGAAATCCCGGCCAACTCGCTGGCCCCGTGCTGACCTCGGCGTTGGCCGGCCCCCGGCAAAGGGGGCGATTTTGTTTTGGAAAACCGGCGCGTTCGGGGTATACTTGCAGAGTTTCTTGGACCTGAGCGGCTGTCGGTGATTGGGGCGACATGGTGCCCTCGGTGTCCGGGGACTCGAAATGTACCATGACCGGCAGCAGCCGGTTCCCCGGAGATGTACTCGAGATGACCACCGAGTCGACGAACAATGTGTGTCCCGATTGCGGGGCGGCCTTGCCGCCGGATGCCGTGCTGTGCGTGGCCTGCGGCCTGAACCTGAAGACCGGGAAGAAGATGCCTTCGCAACTGAGCGTCAAGGCGAAGACCCCGGCCCCGGCCCCGGAGAAGAAGACCGCTGCCAAACCCGCGTCCGCTGCGCCGCCTTCGCGCACCGCCATGTATGCCACACTGGGGGCGGCGGTGGTGGTGCTTGGTCTCGCGGGCGGCTTCTTCGCCTTGCAGCGCAAGGCCGGCGGCGGGTCCGCCAGCGGCGGCGGGGCGGGCGGCGGCACGGGCGGTCCCCCGCCGGAGCAGGTGGCCGCCGAATGGCAGGCCGCCCGGGCGACGCCCCGCGAGGTGACGGTCTGCCCGAGCGGCCCGGCCACCATCAAG
>LVAZ01000200.1 GCA_001603055.1 Victivallales bacterium Lenti_02 | reverse complement strand
CCCATGCCCAGCCGTCGCCGCTTCACCCTCATCGAGCTGCTTGTGGTCATCGCCATCATCGCCATCCTGGCCTCGATGCTGCTGCCCGCCCTGGCCCAGGCCCGCGAGAAGGCCCGCCAGGCCTCCTGCCAGAGCAACCTCAAGCAGATCGGCCTCGCCCTCTTCATGTACATGGGCGACAACAACCAGCGCCTGCCCACCGCCACCGAGGGTCTGAACGGCATCCGTCTGTCCGATTCCGGCTCCACCTGCTGCCGCCGGGCCTGGAACCAGAACAAACATGCGACCAACCCGCCGGAAGGCGTCCACAACGGCAACGTCCACGTGCGGTTGCACTCGTACACCAACGAGTATGCCGTGTGGAAATGCCCCTCGATGGCCGCCAACCCGGTCCCCGCCTCCACCGAGGCCGAAAACACCAAGTCCACCTCCTATCTCTCGACCTTGGTCGTGACGAACCGAAACACGCACTACGAAACCCTCGAAGGCGCGGCCGAGGCGGCCATCAAGGTGTCGCCCAGCGAACTGCCCATCTTCCAGGACGCGGTGGCCTGGAACACCGCCAGCGGCGCCAACCTCGCCCGCACCGCCGACCTCGACTCGCTCCGCTCCTCCCACCAGAACCAGACCAACGCGGTCTTCCTCGACGGCCACGTCGAGAACATGAACGTGCGCGGCTGGCTCAGCGTGATCCGCAAGGGCAATACCATCAAGTGGAAGTAGCCCACGCCGCCTGACTTTCCCGCCCCCCGCCGCGACTCCGCGCCGGGGGGTTTTCCTTGCCGCCGCGCGGCGCGCCCGGCCGGCCCCTATTTGCCCAGTGCGCCGCCGGGGCATTCTTGATTCTCCGGCCTTTCCCCCTTATGTTTCCCGCTCGCAGCGGGCGGCAATTATCCGGCCACCCGCCCCAATCCCCCCCCGGCCCCGACGCACGAGGCATAGAACATGGCAGGCCAGCACACGGTCGAGAAAATTGGCGGCACGAGCATGAGCCGCTTCGGCGAAATCATGGAGAACGTGATTCTCGCCGGACGCCAGGGCGACCAGCTCTACAACCGCATCTTCGTGGTTTCCGCCTACGGCGGCATCACCAACCTTCTGCTCGAGAACAAGAAAACCGGCGCCCCCGGCGTCTACGGCAAATTCGCCGCCGGGCACGAGAGCTGGCGCGAAGCCCTCGATGCCGTGCGCGCCCGGATGCTCGAATTCAACCGCTCCTTCGCCGCCATCGGTCTGGACCAGACGGCGGCGGACCAGTTCGTGCACGAGCGTCTGGACGGCATCCGCGACTGTCTCGACGATGTGCAGCGCATCGGCTCCTACGGCCATTTCCCCAAGCGGGACTACCTCCCCGCCACCCGCGAGCTGCTCAGCGCCGTCGGCGAGGCCCACAGCGCCTTCAACTCCGTGCAGATTCTGCGCTCCCGCGGCGTGAACGCCTGTCTGGTGGACCTCACCGGCTGGCGCGACTCGCAGATGCACAGCCTCGACCAGGCCATCCTGGCCGGATTCCAGGACCTCGATCTGGCCCGGCAGATGCCCATCGTCACCGGCTACGTGAAATACGACGAGGGGATCATGACCCGCTTCGACCGGGGCTACAGCGAAATCACCTTCAGCAAGGTCGCCGTCCTCACCAAGGCCCGCGAAGGCATCATCCACAAGGAATACCACCTCAGCACCGGCGACCCCATCCTGATCGGCGCCAGCCGGGTGAAGGTCATCGGCGCGACCAACTTCGACATCGCCGACCAGCTTTCCGACCTGGACATGGAGGCGATCCACTCGAAGGCCTCGAAGGAAATGGAACTCTGCGACATCCCCATCCGGGTGAAGAACGCCTTCGACCCCGCCCATCCCGGCACCCTCATCGAGCGCAACTACGTCTCGCCCGAGCCCCGCGTCGAGATCATCTGCGGTCGCGACGATCTCATCGCCATCGAGGTCCACGACCCCGAAATGGTCGGCGAGGTGGGCTACGACCTGCGCCTGCTCGAACACTTCCGCCAGGCCGGGATCAGCTACATCGCCAAGAGCACCAACGCCAACACCATCACCCATTTCGTGCCCGAGAAGCATGCCGGGGTGGCGGGGTGCATCGCCTCCATCCGAGCCGCCTTCCCGAACGCCAGCGTCGCCACCCGCCCGGTGGCCGTCGTCTCGGTGATCGGCACCAACATGCGCCTGCCCGGCTTCCTCTCCCGCGCCGCCAACGCCCTCGCCAGCGAGAAGATCAACGTTCTCAGCCTCGGCCAGGCCATGCGCCAGGTGAACATGCAGTTCATCCTCGAACGGAGCGACTTCCAGACGGCGCAAATCGCCCTCCACCGCGAATTCGTCGAATAGCCCGGCCCTTCGTCCAGCCGCCCCGCCCCCCGGGCGGGGCGGGATTTCCTACCAGGAATCCAGGGCGCGGAAGGGCAGCTCGGCGGCCTTGGCCTCGGCAAGACGGCTGCCGGGCGTGAAGACCACCCCCAGATGCAGCTCGCCGGAGGCGGGGAAGACGGCCTCGAAGCCGAGCATCCGGGTGTTCCGGTTGGGGCTGTCCCACTCGTTCGGCGGCTCGGCCGTGTTGTAGACCTGCCAGGCGACCCCCTTGGGAGCCATGCGCGTCACCCGGAGAGTCTGCTCGCCGTCGCGCAGGGTGACGGTGGCCCCGGCCAAGTCCTCGCCGGGGATTCCGCGGGTGACAAAACCCCAGCGCACCCTGGCGCCGGGTTTGCCGCCGACCAGATGGTCCTGCACCAGCACCTCGCCCGAGGGCAGCAGGGCGAAGCCGCGCCGCGCCCTCTCCACCTGCCCCGCATAGACCTCGCTCAAATCCAGAACAGTATGGGGAAACTCCGCCCGGTCGGAAAACCGCAGGACGGTTCCCTTGCCCTTGGCGTTCTGGAGCGCCCCGTCGATGACCAGGGTATTGTGGCTCAGGCTGCTGAGGCGGAACACCTTCCAGCGGTCCGAATCCTGGGCGCTGCTCCATAGGTTCATGCCGCGCGACTCGATGCCGTGGTAGCTCTCCATGCCGAGGTCGAGCGCCCAGCGCACCCCGTCGGCATCGAGCACGAAGGAACCGGTGTCCATATGGCCGTGGGGGGCGGAGGGGGAGCCCGCCTTGACCCCGAGGAAGGTGGCGCGCGGATCGGTCCAGGAGGACCGGTGGATGGTGATGGGCACGTGCCCTCCGCTGCTCCAGTGCAGGGGCATGCGGATGTCGGCGGCGGGCTCCGGCTGCATCCAGAGCAGGGCGAGTGGCAGCAGGCGGTCGCTGTCGCTCGCCGCCGTGCGCGCGTCCCCCAGCCGGGACAGACGGTTGCGCAGCACGGTGTCCTCGTGCAGCAGCCAGTCGGGACGACCGTAGCGGTGGGCGAACCAGTACATCGCCTCCTGGGGGCCGCGCCCGGACCCGCCGTCGGCGTAGTTGAAGAACTGGCCGCTCGGGCCGTAGGTCAGCGGCACATACTCCGCCGTGACCCGGAAGCCGGGGGCCTGGTCGAGCCCGAAATCAGTGCGGAACATGCCTTCGAGCGCGGCGATGAGCACCACATTGAAGCTGGTGCCGTAGCCCCAGTACATGGGACCTTCCGGATAGCTGCCGTTGGGAGCGTAGACGCGCATCGACTGGACCACGTCGGCCAGGGCGCGGTGGACCGTCTTGGCGGCGAGTTCGGGATCGTCCTCCCAGGTGACGAGCGCGCCGGCGACCATGCCCGCGTGGCAGACCTGGCCCCAGTTGTTGCCGGCCCGGCTCCAGCCCGCGTGCCGGGGATTGGCCCAGGGCACCCGCACCCCCTTGTCGAGAATGGCGTCGCGGATGGTGGCGCGGGCCGCCGGATCGAGCTGATGGTAGAGCCAGTCGTAGCCGATGGCCATGCCCAGCGTCATTTCGGCCACATCGAGGTAATGGCTCGGGTTCCAGTCGCCGAACGCCGCCACGGCAAGCATTTCCTGTTGCGCCCGGACCACGAATTCGTCCTCCCCGGTGAGATGGTAGGCGGCGGCGAGAAACAGGCAGCGTTTGAGGCAGCGGCGGGACTGTCCGAGCAGGCGGCGACCCTGCTGCTCGCGGGTGACCGGGGGGATTGCGAGCATGGCCCGGGCCTCGCGCACCACGCTCTCGGCCAGTTCGGCGGCCAGCGGCGGCAGCTTGTCCCCGCGCAGGGCGGCGAGGTCCTCGGCCGTGGCCAGCAGGCACGGATGCACCGGCTTGGCCCGGGCAAAGTGTTCCTGAAGGGCGGCCAGCTCGACCTTGGGGGGAAACGCGGCCTGGGCCTGGGCAAGACTGCCGAGGGCGATGCTCATGGCAAGGGGTCCAATTCGCATGGCGATCCTTTGAGTTGCGGACAGGTGGGGGGAATGTAGCAACCCCAGCCCAAGGCGCAACCCGGGATAGCCCCCCGGCCAACCGGAAATGCCTGTGGCCCGTGGCCAGTGGCCAGTGGCCAGTGGACACAGTGGACAGAGTGGACGCAGTGCAACCAACACCCATTCTGCATTCCTACTTTTGACTTCTGCATTTCCCCCATTCTGCATTCTTACTTCTTACTTCTTACTTCTGCATTTCTTCCGAACTTGGCTCTTCCGTCTCCGGGCGGTACAGTGCGGGTTCACCGCAACGACCGAAAGGCACGACATGAAGCACGCTCTCCTCGCTCTCGGCTCCGCGATCCTCCTGGCGGGAACCGCCGCCGCCAATCCCGAACTCGAAGTGGTCTCGGTGATGGTGCCCTGCGAAGACGGGGCGGAATGGCGGAACGGCGAGACGGACCGCGACATCCATGCCGTGGGCGAGGCCTCCGTGCGCTGGCGGCATGCGGACGCCGGCTCCCTCCATCTGGTCAACTGCCCGGCGGACTGGACGGGGGGCGATGCCATCCTCCTGCGCGTCCACAGCGAGGTGGCCACCGGCTCCAGCTTCATGGTCATCTTCCAGTCGCAGAACCCCCAGACCGAGGGCATGGACTACTGGATGTACAAGGTGGTCCTCGACTTCACCGGCTGGCGGGAAATCGTCATCCCCCGGCGGGGGCTTGCCGTCGCCCGCAACCCCCTCGGCTGGGACCAGATCGGCCAGGTCTTCCTGACCGCCACCGGCTGGGACCAGACCCTCGACCCCCGCGCCGTGGTGCGCCTCGACCAAATCGAACTGGTGAACATCGTGGGAACTTGGTACAGCCTCAGCGATCAGGACTTGTTCGCCGCCCTCGATCTCGCCCGCCCCGAGCTGGCCAACCTCCAGACCGCCGTGGCACGGGAGGACTGGCCCGCCGCCACGGCGGCTCTGGCCGCCCACTTCCGCACCCGCGAATCGGTGCCGTGGCATTTCAACCCCCGCCAGATCGACCGCACTCTGGGCTTCTCGAAGAATGGGGCCGACGACACCGCGGCCGGCAGGCTCTCCTCCATCGGCATCCGCCACGACTTCCCCGAGGGGAAGGTCGACTGGCTCTACAACCCGACCATCGCGCGCGCCGATCTGCCGGTGAACCACGAATGGCAGTGGCAGCTCGGCCGGATGGGCTTCTGGGGCAATCTCGGGCGCGCCTACTGGGCCACCGGCGACGAGCGCTACGCCCAGGCCTTCGTGGACCAGTTCCGCTCCTGGGCCGAGCAATGCCCCCGCCCCACCCAGGGCAGCGGCAACGGGGCCGGTTCCCCCTGGCGAACCATCGAATGCGGCATCCGCATGGCCTACTCCTGGCCCGACGCCTGGCACCGTTTCCTCCTCTCCCCCACCTTCACGGACGAGGACCTGGTGCTCTATCTCAAAGTCTGCTACCAGCACGCCCTCCACTTGGTCCAGCACCGCACCACCGGCAACTGGCTGACCATGGAAATGAGCGGCCTCTACACCCTCGGCGCGATCTATCCCGAATTCCGCGAAGCGGCAGCCTGGCGCGAACTGGCCGCCGCCGCCCTCTACGAGGAACTCGCCACCCAGTTCCTCCCCGACGGAGCCCAGATCGAGCTGACTCCCGGCTATCATCAGGTCGCCCTCGACAACATCCTCCGCATCCCCCAGACCGCCAAACTGGTGGGCCGCTTCGAGGAACTGCCCGCCGACTACATCACCCGCGCCGAACGAGCCTTCGACTTCAATCTGAAAATGATGACCCCGGACCGCGACATGCCCTGCGTGAACGACTCCTGGACCGTCAACGTGCCCCGTTCGCTGGGCGGAGCCTTCGCGCTCTTCCCCGAACGGAAGGATTTCCAGTGGATCGCCACCGACGGCAAGGAGGGCACCCCGCCCGATGTCACCTCGCTCCTGCTGCCCTACGCCGGCTTCGCGGTCATGCGCTCGGACTGGAGCCGGGAAGCCAATTTCCTCGCCTTCGACGGCGGTCTGCTCGGCTACGGCCATGTCCACCAGGACAAGCTGAACGTCATCCTCTTCGCCTATGGCCGCGAGCTGCTCTACGACGACGGCGGCGGCCAGTACGAGCAAAGCAAATGGCGGCGCTACTCCCTCGACACCTACAGCCACAGCACCGTGCTCGTGGACGGTCTGGCCCAGCGGCGGGACACCCGCGACCGCTGGGCGGGCGTGGCCCGCGAGCCCCTGCCCATCGTCTGGCGCTCGGGCAGCGTCTTCGACTATGCCGCCGCCGTCTACGACGAACCCTACGGCAAGGCGGACAACCGCCCCGCCGTCCACCGCCGCGAAGTCCTGTTCCTCAAGCCCGATCTCTTCCTGGTGGCGGACCGGCTCGAACCCACGGACGGGGAGGAGCACCGCTACGAGGCCCGCTGGCAGGTGGACTCGACCACCCTGCAACCCGGTGCCTCCCCCGGCAGCTTCGCCAGCACCGATGCCGGCAAACCCAACCTCGCCATCGTCCCGCTGCTGCTCGACGGCCTCGACAGCCGGGCGGCCTCCGCCCAGGAAGACCCCGAACTCCTCGGCTGGCGGGTGAACCGGGGCAGCAACAAGCCCACCACCACCGTCTGCCACCGGCGCGCCGGGCGCGGCCCCCAGACCCTGCTCACCCTGCTCGTCCCTCTCCGCCCCGGCGAAACCTGCCCCGTCCGCGCCGTGCGCGGCGACAACGGCGCGGCCGTGGCCGAAATGGACGGGAAGACCCTCCATGTGCGGTTGACGGAATCCGGCCTCGAAGTCCGCGAACTCGCGGCCGACGGCCAGGCCCTGCGCGCCGTGAGCACCGCCGCCGAATAGCAGATTCCGACGCGGAAAATCAGCCGAAGAGTTCGAGGAAACGGGCGGCGGTCCAGTCGGCGGCGAGTTCGGCGGCGAAGCCCTGCCCGGTCTCGACCGCCTTCTTCACCGCCACATGGCAGGGGCCGTGGCCGATGAGAATCGCCCCGAGGAGGCGGCCGTCGCGGAACACGAACTGGGCGAAGCGCTGGCCGTCCCGCTCGATCCGCGAGTCGTAGCTGCCGTCGGGCACCGCGAAGTCGCCCACGCTGAGGAGATCGAGACCGAGCACCTTGAGGGTGTTCGAGCGGGGCAGATTGGCGAAGACCTGTTCCGCGCCCGCCGCGTTGGCCCCGGCGATGGCGCCCTGGAACTGGGATATGGCCCAGGTGCCGTAGAGACAGCCGTTGTGCTCGGCCACATCGCCCGCCGCGAAGATGTCGGGATCACTGGTCCGCAGATGCTGGTCGGCGACCACCCCCCGGTCCACGTCCAGCCCGGCCCGCCGGGCCAGATGGGTATTGGGCCGGACCCCGGTGGCCAGAATCACCAGCCGGGCCTGAAGGACCGTGCCGTCATCGAGCCGCACGGCCTCGACCTTGCCGTTGCCCTCGATGGCGGCGGTGCGCGCCTGCTTGCGCAGTTTCACCCCGACCTCCGCCAGATGCCCTTCGATCACCGCCCCGGCGGGCTCGCTGAGCTGGCGGGGCATGATCCAGGCGTGACTTTCGAGCAGGGTGACAGCCGCGCCGCGCCGGGCCAGCCCGGCGGCGGTCTCCATGCCCAGCACTCCACCCCCAATCACCACGCAGGGACCGTCCAGCGCGGCCGCGAGAATCGCCTCCGCGTCCCCCGAGGTCCGCAGCGCATGCACTCCCGGCAGATCGCTTCCCGGAATCGGCGGCAGGAAAGGATGGGAACCGAGCGCCAGCACCAGCCGGTCGTAGGCCAAGGTTTCCCCGCCTGCGAGAAGCAGGGTCTTGGTGGCGGGTTCGAGCCGCTCGATCCGGGTTCCGGAACGCAATTCGATGGCATGTTCGCCGTACCACTCCGGCCCGTGAATCGGCATGGAATCATGGCCGATTTCGCCGGCCAGGAAACGGGTCAGATTCAGGCGATAGTAGGGCACGCCCTCTTCGCCGTTGAGCAAGACCACCCGCGCGGCCGGGGCCCGCTGGCGGATCGCCTCCGCCGCCGAAACGCCGGCGACGCCCGCGCCCAGCACCACAAAGGTTCCCTCGATAGCCGCCCCGGCGGCGTCCACCGTCGGTTTCTCCGGCTCCACCGCATCGAAACACTCTGCCGTCGCACCGCAGAGGGGACAGTCGTCCGGCGGGGCATCCCCGTCATGGACATAGTTGCAGTTCAGGCAAATCCACTGGGTCGGCTGGGCACCGCTGGCCGTCGCGGGCTGTTCGGCGGTGAAATCCGCCGGCGGGGCACCGCAGACCGGGCATTCCTCCGGCGGTTCGTCCCCCGCATGCACATAGCCGCACAACCCGCAACGCCACTTCGTTTCGTTCGCCATCGCACCTTGCCCCAATCTGGTTTCGGCCGGAAATATGAAGTTCGGTAGACCGTCGCGTCCCCCGACCGGTTCCAGCCGGGGACGGCTTATTTCCCCAATCCCAGATCGCAACTGAACAGGCGCGGGCCGCAGCCGAAGTAGAGCCGCCCGTCGAGAATCGCGATGCCGGAGGTGATGGTGGAGACGGGCCGGGCGACGGGTTCGTGCGCGTAGGTCTGCGGATCGATGCGCACCACCGCGCCCTGGAACAAGGCGTAGATGCTGCCGTCGGGGCCGAAGGTCATACAGCGGGGGGCTTGATAGCCGGAGGCCGCGCCGTAGTCCAGCAGATTCTCGTCGTGGAGGAATACGCCGCGCTCGGGATCGAGGACAAAGAACCGGCTCGGTTCGGCCAGACCGTAGACCAGTCCGCCGGGACCGACCAGCAGGTCGCGGACGGCGGGGGTTTCGGGTTCCAGCGGCCAGCGGGCCGTGATGTTGCGGGTTGCCATATCCAAACGATAGATGAGCGCCGCCTTGGCGGTGCCGGCGGCCCCGCCAGTGGGGGCCGTGACCGAGGTGCCCACCAGCACATCGCCGCCCGGCAAAGCAGCCAGGGCGTTCACGCCCTGATCGGGAATCAGCTCGTCGCGGTCGAGGATGACGCCCTGCTCGGTCGTGCTGTCGTAAATCAGCAGCCCGCTGCCGAGCAGGACGCGGTCGGCGTTGCCGCCGACCAGAATATGCTTTCCGTCCGGATGGGCCAGAACGGCATGGGGCCGACCGTACAGCAGCCGCGCCGCCTCGGCGAAGTGGACCTGGCGGGGATTTTTGCTGCGCTGCATGGCCACGTCGTCGTAGGGCTGCGTCGGGTCGTATTCCAGCAGGGCGCCGGAGCTGTAGACCGCGCCGTAGAACTTGTCGCCCTGGCGGACGAACTGGTTGATGTGGCCGCCGTAGCCGCCCAGCCCCCGGTCCTGCATCGCGCCGGTGGCGGGGTCGAAGCTCCAGATGCGCAAGGGAATGCCGGTCGCGCCGTGAATTTTGCCGTCCGGCCCGGCAATGATGGTGTAGATGTTGACCCCCGTGCTCGCATAGGAGAAGCGCACCTCGCGCGGGGTTTCGGCCCCCGCGTCGAGAATCTGCATGACCCGGTCGGGGACGTTCACCCGCTGGTAGCGGGAACCGTCGGGGAAGGTGTCCACGCGCCGGGCGGCGATGCGCGGGAGAGGCTTCTCGACCGGCACGGCGACTCCGCCGGACAGGGCGTGCCAGCCCCAGCCGGGCGCGTTGGCGTAGACCTTGCCGTCGGCGGCGAGGTGAACGGCCGGATTGCCCCGCTGACGTTTCTCCTCGGGGATGAAGGTCCGTTTTTCGCCGGTGGCCGGATTCAGCCCCACCACTTGCCCGTTCTGGATGGCGATGCCGCCGTAGACCCAGCCCTCAGCGTCGATGGCCAAAGGGCGCAGATACTGCGGCCAGCTCTCGCTGTTCAGCGCCCCGTGATTGGTGTAGGTCCCGCTGGCGGGCTGGTAGGAGACCAGGGTGGCGCTGGGGTAGATGCCGGCGTACACCGTGCCGTCCGGGGCCTCGGTGAAATCGAGCGCCATCCCGCCGGGAATCTCGCCCAGTTTCCGCGCCGTCCGCGTGGCCGGGTCGATGGCGACCAGATGCGACCCCATGGTGTCGTAGAGCAGACCGTCGGACCCCAGATGGACCTGGTAGGCCCCCCAGCCGCCCGCGCCGGGAGCGACCTGATGAACCTCGCCGGTTTCCGCGTCGATGAACAGATAGGAGGCGTTGCCGCCGGTCCAGAGTTTGGTGAAGACAAAACGGCGTCCATTCGCATCGGTGGTGGCGATGGTGCTCGGCCCCCAGGTGGGCATGCCGACCGGGGCAACCAGACCATGGTCCACGATGTCGGCCTGCACCCATTTGGGGGCGGGGACGGCGCGGACATGATCGACGTACATGTCGAACGCCTCGCCCCGCGCCACGCAGCCGGCGATGAATTCAAGTTCGGCCACCGCGTCGCCCGCCGCCTCGATCCGGTCCGTCTCCCAGCCCATTCCCTGACTCTGCGTGCCCGGCACGAGAACCAGAGTCCGGCCATTCCGGGTGAGGGGTTTGGCCCAGGAGGCCCAGCCCACCACCTGTTTTCCCGCCGCGTTGAACCCCCGCACATGGAAGGCGAGAGTCGCCGCCGGCTGGGAGGACCAGACCTCGAGGGCAAGCGCGGTATCCTCGCCGAACCGGGTCGGGGGAATAGCCAGCCGGAAACCGACGTAGCTGGTGCCCTTGGCCTCGGCCGACGCCTGCGAGTGGGCGCGGATGCTGGCCTCGCCCTCGCTGCGGAACTCCTTCCCGGCGTTCAGTTCCAGACGCGAATTCGGGTCCTGGGTACCCCAGGTCAGCCGGACGCCGTCAAGGGATTCCGCCCGGTGCAGCGAGGTTTCCGCCGCCCCCGCGCAAGCCAGCATCGTTCCCAGCATAGCCACCGCCCATCCTGTGCCATTCGTCATGATATTTCCTTCGCCTACAGAGTTTCCAGCACGCCGAACACGATCCGCACCTTGCCGCCGACTCCGGGATCGCCCTGGGTGGCGGTCAGATACACGGTGCCCGCATGCTCCCGGAACGCCGGGTACTGAAAGGAACGGTCGGTGGCGAAGCGATACTTGCGCTCCCAGCGAATCCCGTCGCGGGACACGTCGAGATTGAAGACGGAACGGGCCACCCCGTTGATCTTCGTCGCCTCCTGCCAGCCGAGATAGTAGAGATCACC
Source organism: Victivallales bacterium Lenti_02 (assembly GCA_001603055.1). Taxonomy (GTDB): domain Bacteria; phylum Verrucomicrobiota; class Lentisphaeria; order Oligosphaerales; family Lenti-02; genus Lenti-02. The sequence continues at coordinate 5,475 of LVAZ01000200.1, read as the reverse complement.
GAAACGGTCGAAGGTGGGCTTGGAATTCGCGCCGTTGGGCACGCAGTCGCGGTGCTCGCCGGGCGTCCAGGTCCTGCCGTCCGGGCTGGTGGTGAAGGTGTAGTTGCCGTTGCCCCCGTCCTGGCGGCAGATGGCCATCCAGGTGCCGTCCGGCAGACGGTTGACGGCGGATTCGCTGAGCTGCAAGCTCTGCGGCTCATTGAAGTGGCCGACGATTTCGAAGGTGTCCAGCGCCTCGTTGGCCACGGCCAGGGCATTCTGCCCGCCGGGATAGTTGTTGAGGGCCACGTAGGTCCTCCCGGCGAAGACCTTGAACGAGTCGAACAGATAGAAGCCGTGGTCCTGGATGGGTTTGCGGAAACCGCAGGCGACCGCGTCCGCGTGGAAATGCCGGGGCTGCATCGGGAAGACCCCGGCGGCGGTTTTGAGCTGCGTCCGGAAAATCCGGTCGGCGAAGGTGCGGCTGGGCAGATCGAAGTCGATATGCCACATCTGCTCCTCGCGCCGCCCCGTGTCCTGGCTGGCGAAATAGCAGCGCATGGTCGCCGCATCCCGCTGGATGATGCGCGGCACGAAGCACTGGCCGACCGGCAGGGTCTCGTTCGCGTACACCTGCTCCGAGCGGGCGAAGGGGATGACGGTCTCCACTTCGAGGCTGTGCCGGTTGACGATGGCCAGGGCCGAATAGATTTCCGGCCAGGCGGCGCTCTCGCCGGGGCGCAGGTCGTTCACCTCGGCCACGATATAGGCATGGTCGCCGACCAGCGCCATCTCGGCATCGTGCGCCCCCTTCACCTGGGGCGCGGTGACCGGGACCAGGTGCCCCAGCACCTCGTCCCCCGCCTGTTGCGGATTCCAGCCGGACGGCAGGATACGTTCACTCGCCATGTGCGCTTCTCCTTGCAGAGCAAACTCTACGGAAAATACAGGGGCACGGCCCATTTGCCGAAAACGATGGTTTCCCCGGCCTTGCAGTCGCGCTGGTAGAGGGTGCAGAAATTGGCCGGACTGCCGGGGTTGAACAGCCGAATCTCCGGCAGGGCCACCTTCGCGAACCCCAGTTCGAGCAGAGCCTTCGTCTGGCTGTCCTTGTTCCGCTCGGGCTGGGGAGTCAGGAAATAGACCGTGCCCGCGCGGGTGCAGCGGACGGTTTTCGTGCCATCGATGGCCACGGGCAGGAACTGGGCGCCGGCGAGCGCCTCGGGCCGTTCGGCCAGGACATACTCCCGGTCACTGAACAGCTTCGCCTCCACGGCCAGGGGCAAGGCGGCGAGCTGGTCGGCGGCAAGGGTGCCCGGCGTCTCCCGGCGCAGGGGGACACCATCGGCGTTCGGATCGACCGCCGGGGCCGGCTTCTCCCTGCCGCCCGTTGCCTGACTGACCTGCTGGCGCAGGCGGACGGTGCCGCTCGCGTCCCGCCCCGCCGCCACATCCTCCTCGCGGAACGAGGCCAGCAGAATCTGGCGCGCCCCGGTGCGGCTGTAGTCGTAGATGATCCGGATGGTGCCATCTGCCGTCTGCTGGCCATCGGGATAGGACACCCCGCCGCGCTCGTCGAGCAGCAAGCCGCCGCCCCAGGTCTTCCCGTCGTCGGTGGAGAGAAACGCGGTCAGGTGCGACCGCCCGGTCGTCTTGTCGATGGGACCGTGCTTGACCAGGAGCAGATTGCCCGAGAGCAGGCGGGTGATGAAGAACCGGGCGCTGGGGTGGGCGATGCCCGAGGGGGTCAGCTCGGGCCAGGTCTCGCCCCGGTCGGTGGAGACGCTTTCGCCGATGCCGTACTTGGTCCGCACCAGCAGCCAGAGCGAACCATCCTTGCGCTCGATGAACATGTGCTCGTCGAAGACGCGATCATCCACCGGCACCTGGCAGGCCCCGCGCAGATGCCAGGATTCGCCCCGGTCGGTGGAGACGACCATCCGGGCGCTGTGGTCGGCGAGCCGCCAGGTCGAGGCAGGCAGCGCCCATTCCCCCGTGCCGAGCACCAGGGGTTTGCACATCATGACCCCATCGGTCAGGCGGCGCGGCGCGCCCCAGATGGGTGCCGCCGCCTCGGGCTCGGCGGTCTCCAGGCACCACACCCCGCCGATGGTGGACACATGACCGACCGTCTGAGCCCAGAACAGGCGCAGCTTGCCGTCCGGCCCCATCCATACCTCGGGATCGAAGGCGCGGACCGGGCCGCCGCCGTCGGGGTCCACCACCAGCACCTCGCGCCAGGTCTCGCCCCCGTCGCCGCTGGTGCTCAGCACCACGTAGTTGTTGTGGTCCTCGCCCGGCGTGACCCCCGCGTACCAGGTCGCCCAGAGCCGTCCGCCGGGGCTGACCGCCAGACTGGGAATCCCCTGGAAGGCGCGGTTGTCCGGCGCGTGGTCGGGCAGCGACGGCGGCCCCGCGTGATCGGGCGGGGCCAGAAAGGCGGGGGGCACGGCCCCCAGGCTAGAAACGGCGACGGCGGCAAACCAGGCGGAATGTCTGAGCATCGGCGGAATATCCTCGGTTTCGTTGACGGAGCGGCGAGAGGAATCTACATTCCCCCAGCGGAAAGAGCCACCGCCGACAAGGAGCGGCTTCTGATGATCGAAAACTGCGTGTTCTGCAAAATCGTCGCGGGCCAACTGCCCTGCGACAAGGTCTACGAAGACGACCTGGTGCTGTGTTTCCTCGACATCGCGCCGCTGAATCCGGGCCACGCCCTGCTGATTCCCAAGGAACACCACACCAGCGCCACCACCCTGCCCGACGCGGTCGCGGCCCGCATGTTCCAACTGGCCCCCCGCATCGCCCAGGCCCTGGTCCGGGCCACCGACTCGGGCGGTTTCAACCTGATCCTCGCCAACGGCACCCCGGCCGGCCAGGTCGTCCCCCACGTCCACCTGCATCTGGTGCCCCGCCGGGCCGACGACGGCCTGGTCCTGCCCACGCGCAGCGTCGCCTACGCCTCCGCCGAGGCCAAGGCCGACCTGCTGGCCAAAGTCCGGGAACGCCTCGAAGCATGAGCCCCGAGCAAGACTATCTGGAAGCCATGGAGGCGATCCTCAAGGAGGACACGCGCTACGCGGCGGACGCCTACGACTTCGTGCGCGAGGCGGTCACCTTCACCGTGCGCCGTCTCGATCTCGGCGACCTGCCGCCGGGCCGGCGCCATGTGCGCGGCCCCCAGCTCCTCGAAGGCTTCCGGGACTTCGCCCTCGAGGAATTCGGCCCCCTCACCCTCGAAGTCCTGCACGAATGGGGCCTGCGCCAGACCGACGACGTGGGGCACATCGTCTTCAACCTCGTGCGGCACGGCCTGCTGGGCGCCAGCAAGGAGGACCGCCAGGAGGATTTCGCCAACGGCTATTCCTTCGAGCAGGCCTTCCTGCAACCCTTCGTCGAACTCGGCGACCTGCCGGACGACCTGCCGAAAATCGCCTGAACCGGACCAAGGAGGCGGAGATGGACATCGTGCTGGCGCAGGGAGACATCACCCTCCAGCGGGTGGACGCCATCGTCAACGCCGCCAACTCCGGGCTCTGGGGCGGCGGCGGGGTGGACGGGGCCATCCATGACGCGGCGGGCGAACGGCTTGCCGAAGCCTGCGCCGAAATCCGCCGCACGCGGGGCGGCTGCCCCACCGGCCAGGCCGTGCTGACCCCCGGTTTCAACCTGCCTGCCAGGTACATCATCCATACGGTGGGACCCGTCTGGCACGGCGGCACCCGGGGCGAACCGGAACTCCTGGCCTCCTGCTACACCCGCTCCCTCGCCCTGGCCGAGGAGCACGGCCTGCGCAGCCTCGCCTTCCCCGCCATCAGCACCGGCGTCTACGGCTACCCACCCGAAGCCGCCTGCGCCGTCGCCTGGACCGCCGTCCTCGCCCATCCCGCGAACCATGTCCGGGAAGTGCGCTTCGTCCTCTTCTCCGAAGCCGCCTTCCGCATCTACGAGCACGCCGCCCGGCAACGGGGAATCAACCCTTCGTGACACCTTCCGCCCCATATCCGGCATTGGCTCCCCTGTACCATGTGCATTTTCCCCCGAACCGGACTATACTACTTTTTCCAACCGCAACGCCGTTCGGGACCCCCATCCCGGCCCCTCTGCGGACGAGCCGAGCCAGTGGTTGACGAATGACCAAATTCTCCCGCATATCCTGTATCGCCCTAACCTGGAACACCGCTGGCGAATGCCGCGGAGTTCTGGTGCGCGGCCGGGGCGACCGTGTCGCCGTCCAGGCCCACTGGCAGGCCAAGACGGACGCCAGCGCCTCGCTGGCCGAGTGCCTGGCCGAGGGACTCGCCCGGCTGGGCACCGGGGAAAACGCCCTGGTCGTGGCCGGCGCGGCCGACGCGGCCTGCGGCATCGCCGAAACCACGGTCCCCGCCCTCAAGGCCGCCGAAACGCGGGGGGCCCTCGGCTTCGAACTGGCCCGCGCCTGCCCTCTGCCGCCCGACCGCATCGCCTGGGGCTACCGCCTCCTCCCCGCCGAAAAGGGCAAACGCACCCCCGCCCGTCTCTTCTTTCTCCGCCAGACCGCCTGGGAACACTGGCTGGAATCCGTCGGCGACCTGAAAATCGACGCCCTAGTCCCCCCCCAGGCCGCTCTCGATCCCGTGCTGGCCGAGCAGGACCTCGTCCTGACCGCCGGCAGCGGCGAGCGCTTCCTCTTCGCCCGGACGGGTAAAGGCGGACGCGCCGTGCGGCCCGCCGGCGAGGCGACGCCAGCCTTCGGCAACGGCCCCCAGCCCCTCGCCTGGGACCGCCTGGTCCCCGGCCCCCTGGCCAGCCTGCCCGCCGACCAGCAAGCCACCTACGCCCCCGCCCTCGTCCTCGCCGCCTACGGCACCAGCCGCTGTCTGGCGGACGACCGGGACACCGGCTTCCCCGTCCCCTACAACCTGCAACCCCGGCGCAACCAGTTGAACCGTTTCCTGGCCGTCGCCCTCCTCGTCCTACTCGTCGGCCTAGGCACTGCCGCCATCTGGCGCGAAGTCGCCGCCCGCAGCGCCCTCCTCGTCGAACTGCGCGCCGAGCAGACCCGCATACAGCGGGACATCGACCAGCGGACGACCGCCGCCGGCTCCGTCACCGAAGAGGCGATCGTCGCCCTCGCCATGGAGTTGAAGGAGGCGCGCACCGACCTCGACCGCCCCTCCCTGGCCGCCGTGCTGGTGGAACTCACCGAAACCCTCGGCCCCAACTCCTGGAGCCACAAGTTCGACTGGGTCGGCGGAGCCGTGACCATCGACATCGAGGAAACCGACGAGGACCTCGACCTGGTCCGCAACCTCGAATTCTCGCCGGTGATCGGCGACGTGTTCCAGGAAAACATTACCCGGATTGTCGGCAAGGTGAACCGGCAGCTCAAGATGAACGCCCGCTGGGACATGGAAAACGAGAGGCCAAGCAAACCGGAACCCGGAAACCGCCCCGCCCCCGCCAACGAGCCGGCCGTCGATCCCGGCATCGTTCCGGCCGGCATCCCCCCCCACC